>JADFUO010000227.1 GCA_015222115.1 Bacteroidota bacterium
GGTGTCGCCTGTATATTCAGAAATAAAAACCGATAATACTTCCTGAAAGTAGCGCGAACCAACTCCTGCAAAACATGCAATAATTATTGCGATTATATATAATGTTCTTATTTTCAATTTTTTTATAAAATTATTGTTCAAATTTATAATTAATTTAAGATTTTATCAGGTATATAATAAAAAATATTATTGCAGAAAATACGTTCTAAATAAACTTTTTTGTTCATGTAAAAGCAACGGGTTAATCCGTTGGTTTTATGCAAACTTAATTTTTTGGAATATAAAATTATTATGTTGTTCTGAAATTTTTAAATTTGCAGCTTAATTTTTTTAAATAACAAAAAGAAATCAAACCGTGCTTTTTCAAAAAATCAATCAAAATTTAATGAGAAAAATAATTATTTTAATACTATTAATAGTTGCATTCATACAGGTAAAAGCACAGGAAATGCTTGGCATAGTTAACAGTAACTATGCAGGTTCGGTTGGGTCAATAATCAATCCCAGTTCAATAGTGAACTCAAAATTATACATGGATATAAATTTGATTACTGCCGATATTTTTGCTGAAAACAATTATTTATACATTCATAAAGAAGATTACAAGCTGTTTGATTACCTAAAGCGTGAACCCCAGTTCCCATCTTATGGAAAAGATAACCAGGCATTTGATCATTACACAGATAATAAAATAAAACATGCTTTTTCAAACATAAGAATCATTGGTCCCTCAGCAATGATTGTTAATGGCAACCATGCATTTGCTCTGACTACGGGCGTCAGGACAATGGTTACACTTAGAAGAATGCCTTATGAAATTGCAAATTTTTCTTATGAAGGATTAAATTATCCCTCACAATTCAACATTAATTATAAAGACTATGATTTTAGTTTAACATCAATGGCATGGGGCGAAATCGGTTTAACCTATGCTTACATATTTAAAAAAGTGTATAACAACCAATGGTCAGCCGGAATTACCGTAAAGAAATTATTTAGCTATGGTGGTGCATACATGAATATTAACAATATTGATTATTTAGTTTTAAATGACAGCACTGTAGATATTAAAAACTTAGATGCTGAAGTAGGTCTTTCCTTACCTGTTGATTATACAAATAATGATTTTCCTGATGACGGGAAATTTTTTAAGGGTGGAGGATTTGGATTAGATCTTGGTATAACTTATCAGAAAAAAGCAAGAGGATATTCTAATCGTAAATATAATAAGTTGTGCCGACAACCTTATGAAGATTATGTATATAGAATTGGGGTTTCAATACTTGATATCGGTGGTGTGAAATTTAAAGAAAATGCCGAAAAACATGTTTATGACAATGTAAGTACATACTGGGAAGAAATTGACACTTTAACATATAACAATATTCATGACTTGAGCCAGACCATAAGCAATCAGTTTTATGGTGACCCCAATGCATCGTTAATAGCTGATGAAATTTCAATTAGTTTGCCAACTACATTAAGTTTGCAAATTGATTATTGTTATAATAAAAACTGGTATATTAACACTACTTTTTTTTATCCCCTGGAGTTAGGAAAAACCTATTTGCAAAGACCTCCGCAAATTTCAGTTACACCACGTTTTGAGAAAAGACAATATGAATTTGCCATTCCGATTTCATTGTATAATTTAAAACAACCCCGAATAGGACTTTCAGCCAGAATATATTTCTTAACTGTTGGAACTGACAAATTAGGTGGTTTTTTCGGATTTAGCGATTTTACCGGTATGGATATCTATTTTTCAGTTAAATTTAACTTTCACAAAGGATTTTGCTTTGGTGGAAGAAGATTCTTGCCTTGCCAGAATAATGAGTATCGGTAAATTTTTAAAACTTCTGAAATTGTAAATCTTCAGTCTTCAGTCCTCAGTCTTCAGTCTATCAATCGGCAACTGCCGACTGCTTACTTTTTTTTACCCATCCACCGTTCTCACATCCAAAGCATCTCTCAAAGCATTGCCAATCAACATAAAAGCCAGAACCATAAATATAATTGCAAGTCCCGGCAAAATAGCAAGATAAGCTGAATCAAGAATGATGTAGCCATAATTTTCTTTTATCATGCTTCCCCATGAAGGCATTGGTGGCTGAACTCCAATACCCAGAAAACTTAATCCTGCTTCAATCAATATTGCGGCTGCAAAGTTAGCTGCTGAAATTACAATTACAGGCCCCATAACATTTGGAAGTATATGTTTTACGATTATCCTGAAATTTTTAAATCCGAGGGCTTTTCCTGCTTCAACAAATTCTTTTTCTCTTATACTTAAAATTTGACCGCGAATTACACGGGCAACTTCAACCCACATTGTTAAACCGACAGCAATAAATACCTGCCAGAAACCTTTTCCAAGGGCAAATGTTATTGCAATTACAAGCAATAATGTCGGGATTGACCAGACAACATTTATAAACCAAACAATTAAATCGTCAACCCATCCCCTAAAAAATCCTGCAATAGCTCCAAGCGAAATCCCAATAAACAAGGAAATAAAAACAGAAATAAAACCTACTGATAAACTTACTCTTGTGCCGATAAGCAGTTGGCTTAGATAATCCCGTCCGAAACGGTCGGAACCCAATAAATATCTTTTTGTTTTAATGTTTTTTTTAATAATTTGTTTTTGTAAATCTGTTACAGAGATTTTCTGTTCTTTACCTGAAATATCTGTAAAAATTAAATATCTGTTTTTATATTTAACTTCTTTATTGTTGGGTGATAGCGGAAAACAAACATCAGCAAGATTATACGAGAATTTTTGCGGGTCATCAATTGTTGAATCGGCAAACTCTTCAATAATTATTTTGTCGTCTTTAAAATAATAGTTGTTAAAAGGAATTTTTGAATATTTACATTTTTTGCCCCATAACATTTTTTTGAAGAGGTTATAATCGGATGGTTTTTCGTTTTTTGTAATCAACAGTATTTTAACGGAGAACCCGGGTTTTTTTGTAGTTAATTCCAAAAATTGTTCATTCGCAAAAGGTGTTGAATCCGGTGTTACCAGGTATCCTAAAGTAGAAATAACAGCAACGCTTATTATGAATATCAATGAAGAGAAAGCCAGTTTGTTTTTGCTGAAGCGCCTCCAAGCAAGCTTAGAAAGCGAACCCGAACTTATATATCTTTTTTTTCTGAAAAGCATGAATGGATCAATATAATTATCAGGCAAATTTATTAAAAAAATTAACTCATTAATTTTGGCTCTATGTCGAATAAGGGGGGTGATATTTATTTCAACATTAATTATTGATGTTATTTATACTAATGCGGAACAGATTTGCAAAATTATTAAATGTTTATTGCAACGCATAACTACTTCCAAACTCATAAGAGTTTGTGCGTATGTATGAACAGCTATTGCTTCGAATATCTGTTAAGAATTAGTATAGAAAAAACACTCAATAAGCAACACACAATAATCAATAAACAAGTAAAAAAGCAGAAATAATGAAAATCCACTACCTTTGGTCGTTGAATATTGAATGTTGAGTGTTGAATGTTTACCCTATAATGAGTTAGTATTTGATAAAACC
>JADFUO010000034.1 GCA_015222115.1 Bacteroidota bacterium
AGGTTTTGCCCACTGGTGTGCAATATTGCAGTAGCACCAATTCTGCCACCAATCCATTTTTTTGTTTTCCCAAAACCCTTCATCACATCCCACACAACAGTAAATAAAAGGTTGTACATAGCCCATTGATTGTTCATAAACAGGCTGTTGAGTTTATCAGGGACAGTGAAGACTACATGGAAATATTTAACAGGGAGCAGATCAGCTTCTCTGTTCATAATCCACCTTTCTTTTTCAATGGCCCCACATTTTGGACAGTGCCGATTGCGGCAACTGTTGTAGGCAACGCGAACTTCTCCACAATCTTCGCAAGCTTCAATATGTCCTCCCATGTATTCTGTGCGACATTTTTGCAACGCGTTTAATGTCCGCAGCTTATGTGCCGGGAGTTTGTTTCCTGTATTGAAAAAAGGTAAGAAATTGTTAATGACAGTTGCCAGTTCATAAGCCGTATGGCTACTCATTGCTTTTTTCGTAAAGCGGTTCCATACAACCAAATTTCTTAACCGGATCCAGTCGGGCGATGTGCAAATAAATCAATGTTGTCCTGATGTCTGCATGCCCCATAGATTCTTTTACCACCATGATGTTTTGCCCTGCTTCAAGTTGGTGTGTGGCGTAAGTATGCCTTAGGGTGTGGACGCAGACATCTTTTTTTATCCCGGCTTTTTCAACGGCTTCTTTGAGCAAGGTACGTATCCGTGTTTTGCTGATGGGTATACCTTTACGGATTGGGCTTTCAAATAAGTAATCTTTGGGGTCGTTTAGGGCAAGATGTTTTTTTACGCCTCTTATGGCATGAGATGACATGGTTATGTAGCGATCTTTTTTATTCTTGGACTGTCGCACATGGACTTGTCCCCGGTCAAGGTCAATGTTGCTAATAAGCAGGTTGGTCAGTTCGTCTATGCGCATTCCAGTGTCATAGGTTAAGGCGAACATTACTTTTTCTAATATTCGTTCAGGGGCTTTAAGCAACCTTTTTACTTCCTGTTTTGACAAAACAACAGGTAATTTGTCAGGACGCTTAATTGAAGGTAATGCCAAATGAAGTTCTTCTTTATCAAACAGTTGATATAACTTCCGCAGACCATAAACCAAATGCTTGAAAGAACTGAGGCTGTCAGTGTCTTTTTGGATTAAGAAGTACAGGTATTCTTCCAGTTCGCCAATTTCCAGTTCCAATGGCGTGAGATTGTAATAAAGTGCCAGTTTTGACATCTGCCGAAGGTAATTTTCATGGGTGGACTTTGATCTGTTGTTAATGACCAATTTACGAATAAACTCATCTCCCATTTGTTGAAACCCTACAACCTTGTTGCAGGCCTCAGAATAAATTGTAATTTTACTCATGCTTATATATTTTAAGTTAAACATGAGCAAAATGTAAGCATTTTACTGTTGAACTAAAGCTACCTCCCGAAAGGGAGGTTTAGTTCAACAACATGTAAAAAGCATTGGGCAAGGAGTGCAAAATGGAAAGTGGACATAATAAATAAACATATCAGCAGGTTAAAAGGTA
>JADFUO010000228.1 GCA_015222115.1 Bacteroidota bacterium
CAATTATAAAAAGAGCAATGCCGCTTTTTGATGAAATAATTATTGCTGTTGGTGAAAATTCTGAAAAAGAGAGTTTTTTTCCTATTGAAAAACGTATCGGATGGATTAAAAAGGTTTTTGCTGATTATCCTTCAATCAGAGTTACGAGGTATAAGGGATTAACAGTTGATTTTTGTAAAAAGAATAATGCAAAATATCTTTTAAGGGGGTTGAGAACCTCAGCAGATTTTGAATTTGAACGCAGCATAGGGCAGGTAAATAAAAAGCTCTTTCCGGAAATTGAAACGATTTTTCTTTTAACAACACCCGAACTAACTGCTATAAATTCTTCAATTGTCAGGGATATTATTCGTCATGGTGGCGACCCCTCACAATTTGTGCCTGATGAAATAAATTTATCATAGGATAAAAAAATCAAATTTTATTTTATTAACTTTGTAAAAAAGTAAGTTATGATTACAAAAAATAAATTAATGCAAACTATTAAAGACCTACCTGAAAAATTCACTTTTGATGACCTGCTTGATAGAATTATTCTACTCCATAAAATTGAAATTGGACTGCAACAATCAGAAAACGGACAAATTTACACAACTGACCAGGCAAAAGAAAAACTTAAGAAATGGTTAAAATAATCTGGACAGATCAGGCAATTGAAGATATAAATAATATTGCTGAATTTATAGCTAAAGATTCAGAAAAATATGCCAAAATTCAGGTAGAACGCTTCTTTGACAGAACAGAAACTTTAATAAATTATCCTCAATCAGGGCGTATAGTTCCTGAAATCAACAACCAAGCCATTAGAGAGTTAATAATTGGGAATTATAGAATAATTTACAAAATAATATCCCAGAAAAGAATAGACATTATTACAGTTCATCATAGTAGGCGTTTATTGAGTAGTAATATGATTATTTAAAAATTATGAAAAAAACAATTTTTATTTTATTTATTCTTACTTTTTTATTATTAGGAGTATTTGCTCAAAAAACAATTATTAAAGGAATTACAAAAGGAGCAACCGGAAAAACAATCCGTGTAATAACTTATGCCGACCAGATTTCCTATCTTGAAAAAACAATTGCAAAAGCTTCAATTAATGAAAATGGAAAATTCAATCTTGAGTTTGACTTGCAGAATACGGTTTTTTCTTATCTGGCAATTGATTTCCAAAGAGCAGAATTTTATATTGAACCCGGCAAAAAATATAACCTGGAAATAAATTATGATACAAGCCAGCAACAATATTCATTCGTAGAACCTGTAAATCTTTCTTTTCAAATAAAAAACCCGGTTAAAAATGAACTTAATAATTTAATCCAAAATCTGAATATTATTTATAATGATTTTGTATTCAATAACTTTAATAATATTTATAAAAAACATCAGAAATATTTGGTTGACACATTAAGGAAGCGTATTGACAGATTTTTTTCAGGTATTACAAATGAATATTTTGAAAATTATATAAAGTATAAATTAGCTTCGGTTGAACAGTTTGCCAAATTAAAGAATACCGAATCTCTTATTAAAACATATTTCATTAACCAGCCCATACTTTACAACAATATTGAATATATGGATTTTTTCAATAATTTGTTTACAAGGTATTTAATGGTTACTTCAGGAGTAATTAAATATCAGGATTTAATTGAAACGATTAATGAAAAAGCAAGTTATGATGATTTTAAAAAAGTGATTGATAAAGATGATTTATTGAAAAATTCCGGAATTAGTGAGTTGGTGCTTCTTAAGGGATTGAATGAGCTTTACTACACACAGGGTTTTAAAAGGAAAAATATTCTTAAAATCCTAAAAGAAATTTCAAACCAGAGCAATTCAAAACAAAACCGGTTGATTGCAAACGACCTGATTATTACCCTGACAAAGCTTTCGCATGGTACTCCAGCCCCGGATTTTATATTAAAAGATAATAATAATGAAATATCTTTAAGTGATTTTATAGGCAAGTATGTTTATTTGAATTTCTGGAATACACAATGTAAACCTTGTATTGATGATATTAAAATCATTGAGGAACTAAAAACTAAGTTTGGCGATAATATTGAGTTTATTAATATTTCTACAGATAATGAATTGATAAAATTACAGGAATTTTTAGCATTAAATAATTATTCCTTAGTATTTCTTCATTATGATAATAAAATGGAATTGCTTGAAAATTATAATATTAAAACTTTTCCTTCATATATTTTAATTGATAATCAGGGTAATATTTTAAAGTGCCCGGCCCCCAAACCTGATGCAAATCTTGAAAATTACTTTTGGGAATTATTAAACATTGAAAATTCCGATCATTAAATTAGTCTCCGAATTGCCATTCAGGGTTATAAACAGATCATCCCTAACGGGATTAAGTTTATCTCCTGTTTTCCGCACACATAAATAAAGCTGAATGATTCAAGATATAAAATACAGAATACCAGCATAATACAACTTGAACTTTTATGGCCTTGGGTGTCATGGAAATTTAAAGACAATTTTTTTGATAGACTTTAATATGTTATTAAATTCAGAGACCTCTGAACAGATTGGTAGCTTAATTATTGTACTTTTTTTTTGATATACTGAAAAAACGTATAAACTTCACTTTTTTAGGATAAACTATCTGAATATTTTAGTTCTATCTATTTCTTTATCTGATTGGAATACTTTTGGTAATCAGTTTAAAAGTACCAAAAAATCAAGGCTTATTAAAAATCAACTAAAAATGTAAATCCTCCGCTAAAAAATTCAAGCTACTTACATTTC
>JADFUO010000229.1 GCA_015222115.1 Bacteroidota bacterium
CTCACCAACATTGAATAGAAACATCTTGCCAACTGTTGCAGCATGGTTAACTTATCTGAATGGTCTATCTCCAAAAAACAGAAAAGCAATTGCCTTTGGTTCTTATGGCTGGGGTGATCAAAGCATTCCGAAAATTACAGAATATTTAAAAACATCAGGTTTTGATATTATCGGAACTTATAAAGTTAAATTTATTCCGGACGAAGAAGATTTAGAAAATATAAGAACTGATTTAAGAACAAAAGTTTAAAAAGGCTAAGACTTAGGAAAAGCCTCAGTCTAAATAAGCGATTCTGTATGTATTTTAAATAACTTTAGGCACTTTTTACTTTAGGCACTCTAAGTACTGATTATATACTAAATAAGTATTCATTTAATAAATTATAATACAATTAACTAACCCTTAAATAAATTTTACATGGAAGAATTCAAATCAATAAATGACATTCTGGATTTTGCTATAGCTTCGGAGCAGGAAGCAGTTGATTTTTATACAAAATTATCTAAACAAGCTACAAATGAAGCAATGAAAGAAGTATTCCTTCAATTTGCCAAAGAGGAAATGGGACACAAAGCCCGTTTGACTAATATCAAAGAAAAGCAATTATTTGAATTTAAGGAAGAAAAAGTTACTGATTTGAAAATTGCCGATTATTTGGTTGAGTCTGAAGCAAAGCCGGATATGACTTATCAGAATTTTTTAATTGTGGCAATGAACAAAGAAAAAGCCGCTTTTAAATTATATTCAGATTTGGCTAAAATAGCTCCGAATAATGAAATACGTGAGATATTCTTATCATTAGCCCAGGAAGAAGCAAAGCATAAACTTCGTTTTGAAATTGAATATGATGATTATGTTTTGAAGGAAAATTAGCGGTATTCATACCCAAGACTTTCAATAACCGACTTAACTTTTTCCATGTTAATATTATTGCCAGTGAGTGAAACCTGTGATTTTGCAAGGTCAACTTCTGCTTTGGAAATTCCCTTCAAATTGCTGAGATTCTTTTCAACAATTGCTTTGCAGTGATTACAAGTCATTCCTTTTACTGTAATTGTAATTTTTTTCATGACGCTTGTTTTAAAGGATTCGGAATCATTTATTTTCTCTATTTTTCTATTAGAAATATATTTTTTGATCATTCCGTTAATTATTAACAGCAACAAGATAATACTGGAACTTATCTTCAGCCAGTAGGGGAGTAAATGAGATGAATGGCTATCTTTACAGATTGAAATATTATCAAAAAATAATTCTCTTGGTAAAAAGTTATCAATCAGTATTCCAAATAACAATGCTCCGCCGATTATTGAAATTAGGTATGATATTAGTGTTTTCTTGCCTAAGATTTTTCCGATAACCGTTATTGTAGCTGCGTTTGTGGCGGGTCCTGCCATCAGAAAGACAAGTGCTGCTCCGGGTGAAAGTCCTTTTAGTAAAAGAACAGCTACGATAGGAACAGAACCAGTTGCACAAACATAAATCGGTATGGAAGCTACAAGAATAATTAGCATACTTAAGTAATCATTTCCAATGTATTGAGTGAAAAAATCATCAGGAATAAACACTGAAATTATTGCTGCAATCACCAAACCAATAACAAGCCATTTTGAAATATCCTGCAAAAAGTCAACGAAGGCATACTTCAGCATTGAAACAATTGGGTTTTTTCTTTCAGGGGATTTTGCTTTACAGCAACAATATGCTTCAGTATTTTCTCCCGAATCATTTCTATCTGTAATATTAGTTATTAATCCGCCAAAAACTCCGGTTATTAATGCCACAACAGGACGAATTATCGTAAAAGGCAAACCCAATAATGAATAAGTAACCATTATAGAATCAATTCCTGTTTGTGGCGTAGAGATTAGAAATGAAATTGAAGCTCCTTTTGAAGCTCCGTCTTTATGAAATGAGATGCCTGTCGGAATAACACCGCACGAACAAAGTGGCAAAGGTATCCCAAACAAAGAAGCATATATTACAGATTTTAAATTTTTCTTTCCAAGATATTTGGTTATTTTTTCTTTACGGATGAAAACATGTAATATCCCTGCAAATAAAAACCCCAGCAATAAATAAGGCGACATTTCATTTGTTAAAATGATTAATTCCTTAAATATGTCTGATATTAATAGCATTGTATTTAATAATCTATATATTTATATTTTGTAAAAATATAAAAAATAAGAATAATAAAATTTTAATGACCTTATTGTTTCCAGTCAGTAATTTTTCATTCATCCTTTTTCTATATTCCCTGAATTCTTTTATCCATAATTTGATGTAATTTTGTGTTTCTTTTTTGTCATATATCATATAACATTTTTATGAACCCATAAACATATTAATATCATCTTCAACTTCACCAATTCCGGCTATACCGAATTTATCAACCAGAACTTTTACTACATTAGGTGATAAAAATGCAGGTAACGTTGGTCCGAGATGAATATTTTTTACGCCAAGATAAAGTAAAGCCAATAAAACTGTTACGGCTTTTTGTTCGTACCATGCAATATTGTAAGCAATCGGTAAATCATTGATATCATTAAGCTCAAATACTTCTTTAAGTTTAAGAGCAATAACTGCAAGTGAATAAGAATCATTACATTGTCCTGCATCAAGCACTCTTGGAATTCCATTTATATTTCCAAGATTAAGTTTATTGTATCGAAATTTTGCACAACCGGCTGTAAGAATAACCGTATCTTTCGGAAGTTTCTCGGCGAACTCGGTATAATAATTTCTTGTTTTATGACGCCCGTCGCAACCTGCCATTACAAAGAATTTTTTGATTGCTCCCGATTTAACTGCATCTACAATTTTATCAGCCAATTGCATAACCTGATTATGAGCAAACCCGCCAACAATTTTTCCTGTTTCAATTTCTACCGGAGCTTCACATTTTTTAGCATGTTCGATAATTTGAGAAAAATCTTTTGCTTTACCTTCTTCTCTGTCCGGGATGTGAGTTACACCTTCAAACCCTACCGAACCGGTTGTGTAAACACGGTCTTTATACGATTCTTTTGGCGGGACAAGACAATTGGTTGTCATTAAAATAGGCCCGTTGAAAGATTCAAATTCTTTATTTTGCTGCCACCAGGCATTTCCATAATTTCCGACAAAGTGCTTGTACTTTTTGAAAGCCGGATAATAATTTGCAGGCAACATTTCTCCGTGAGTATAAAAATCAACACCTGTTCCCTCGGTTTGTTTTAATAATTCTTCCATATCTTTCAGGTCGTGTCCGCTGATAAGAATTCCCGGATTTTTTCCAACACCGATATTTACTTCTGAAATTTCAGGATTACCGTAAGATTCGGTATTTGCTTTATCTAACAACGCCATTGTATCAACAGAATATTTCCCACATTCCAAAACAAGTGCAACAAGTTCATCAACAGAAAGATTGTCGTTTAGAGTTGATGACAAGGCTTTTTTTATGAATTTGTGGATGCTTTTATCGTTGTATCCGAGAGCCATAGCATGATGAAGATATGCAGCCAAACCTTTCAGTCCGTAAATCAATAATTCTCTCAATGAACGTACATCTTCATTTTCTGTAGAAAGAACACCGATTGTTTCGGCTTTTTTCTCAAATTCTTCAATTGTGCCGGCTGTCCAGTTTCCTGCATCATGTAATTTACAAGCACATTCAGGATCTTTACATTGAGATTTTACTCTGTCTCTCAACTCCAAACCTTTTTTGATTTTTCCCTCAATCACATATTTATCAAAATTAACATTAGTGATTGAAGTAAACATGGCATCAACAACAAAATCATTAACTTCGGCATCTTCAATTTCAGCATTTTCGCAACAGATTGAAATACCTTTTGAAACGTAAATTAATAAATCAAGCAAATTTGAAACATCTTCGCTTTTGCCGCAAACACCTTTTATTGTACAGCCGGTTCCTTTGGCTGTTTCCTGACATTGATAACAAAACATACTCATTTTTTTGAATTTTAATTAGTTAATATTTTTTTAAATTTTTAAAATTAATTACTTATTTATAAATTATAGGCTAAGGCTAAGGC
>JADFUO010000230.1 GCA_015222115.1 Bacteroidota bacterium
AAAATCCTCATCCGTACGGACTGCGGTTTTTCATCGAATTTTGCCTCAATCTGAAATAAAATCTTTCGCCTTGCAAAGGTCTCAAAATAAGAGAATTCAATTATCTGAAATCGGTAAGATTGCAATTTTATTTTGACCTGAAATGGTTAAATCATATTCATTTGATATTGTTTATTGATTATTAATCATGTCATAATGATTCGATGGATTTCAATAACGCGAAACATCATAGAGACACGCCGCGGCGTGTCTCAAACAAAACAAAATTATTTAACGATTGTAAGGGAGACATGCCAAGGCGTGTCTCTACGAATTATCTTACCGTATTTGACGTTCCGCTATTGATTTTAATTTTGTCATCTTTTGTTAAACCTGATTTAACTTCAATATTAATGCCGTCTGATAGACCTGTTTCAATCAGTTTTTTTTCATATTGCTGGGGTCCAATTTCAATTTCAACAAAAACCGTATCTTCATCAAATTGTAATAAACTTTCAGAAATCACCAGCACACTGTCAACTCTGTCAAGAACAATATCTGCGTTGGCACTGTATCCTGCTCTGATAAACCGGTCGTCTCTGAGTTTAACATCAGCTTTAATTTCAAACTGAATTGCTCCGTTTTCTTCAACTCCTTTTGGTGAAATATGCTCAAGTTTGGCATCAAAAGTTATATCTTCAATTGCTCCGATTGTAAGTATCAAAGGCATTCCTTCTTTAATTTTCCCCACTTCGGATTCATCAATTTTACCTTCAAAAACCATTTCGCCCATATCAGCAATTATTGCAATGGTTGTACCGGGGTTAAAGGTATTGCTTTCAATAACCGAGTTCCCTATTTCAACAGGTACATCCAAAACCATTCCTTCAATTGTTGAACGTATGAGTGTATTTGTTTCCTTCCCTGATTTCTTGGTTTGTCCTTCCTTAACCAGATCAAGATTATTCCGGGCTGATTCAAGTTCTTCTTTGGCACCGGTGTATGCTAATTCATAACCTTCAAATTCAGCTTTTGCAACTACACCTTTATTAAGTAGATCCAATTGGCGATCGTAATTTCTTTTGGCATTACTGAGATTAATCTCTGCCCTGTTGAGTCTTGATTCTGCATTGTTCAGATTGACCATGTTGGGGATTATCTTAACCTTAGCAATCAAATCACCCTTTTTAACCAATTCGCCTGCTTCAACATAAATTTCTTCAACAATACCTGAAACCTGGGGTTTAATATCAATTTCCTTTCGCGGTACTACCGAACCTGTTGCTGTTGTCTTTTTTATTATATTACTGACAAACGGAGAGCTTGTTTCGTAAATAACCGGTTTTGGCTGCGATTTCTGATATAAGAAGTAAATAGTATAAGCAAAAACCGCTAAAATTATTACTCCGAAGAATATTTTAAAAAACTTTTTCATTTTTTTTATTATTTAATTTTTACTGTATTTTCGTATCAATATAATATTATTAATTTCATCTTTCCCCTTATCGGGGTTTTTATTCGTTTCTGATTGCATCTATCGGTTTAATACTTACGGCTTTCTTAGCAGGTATAAATCCTGCCAATGCCCCTGCAATGACCAAAACTATCAATGCTGTAATTGCTTTATCAAAATCAACTTCAGGATTATTGAACATAGCTTTATCTGCTCCTGTTTTTATTAAAATATAATTAACCAACTCAACTATTCCAACACCAATGGCTAATCCTATGTAACCGGCTAAAGCAGTCAGGAAAACCGATTCGGTAATTATCTGGGTAATAATATTCAATGGTGTTGCTCCAATTGCTCTTTGTATTCCAATTTCTTTGGTTCGTTCTTTAACAACAATCAACATTATATTACTTACCCCGATAACACCGGCCAAAAGCGTACCTATACCAACTATCCATATCAAACCGTTTATTCCTGCAAACAGCTTAGTCATTTTTTTAAACTCGTTTTCAACATTAAACGAACCTATTGCCCTGTCATCATCCGGAGATATGCTGTGACGTGTTTTCATTAATGCTTTGGCTTTTTCTTCCACAAGCGAAACAGATGAGTTACTTTTAGCAGTTATTGCATACCAGCCAACTATATCACCATAATTATAGGTTTTTTGCAAAGTTGTAAACGGAATACATATTTGTTGGTTTTCGCGATCAGCTTGATGGTCATTTTTTTTGGATTGAAAAGTTCCTACAACCTTAAAATAAACACCCTGAATACGCAGATACTGACCTATAGGCTTTTCGCCCGGTTCAAACATTTCATCAACAATCCTGATTCCGATAACTGCAATTTTTCTTTTTTCGTCAATATCAATTTTATTAATAAACCTGCCGCTAAGCATCTTAACGGGATCAATAATATTATATGCGGGATAATCTCCCTGAATTGTAAATGCTCCTGTTCTTTCGCCGCGAATGACATTATTATTTCCATTTCCGCCCCAACCCTGTAGTCTTGGAGCAATATGTTCTATTTCAGGAATATTATCTATAAGTGCCTGTGTATCGTTGTTTTTAAACCGGTAAAACCTGCCTCTTGGGAATCCTTTATATGGTATGGTTGTTCTTCGTGTCCACATAAACATACTGTTCGTTGCCAAATCACCCATACCGGTATTTGCACCATTATGCAAGCCTTTTCCGGAACCAAGCATAATAATAAGCATAAAGATCCCCCAAAAAACCCCAAAGGCTGTAAAAAAAGTACGCAGTTTGTTTTTCTTTAACGTACTAAATATTTCTTGCCATCTGTCTAAATCAAACATGTCTTTTGTGTTGGGGGTTTAAAAATATATTACTATTCAATATGTTAAGTATTATTTATATATTTAGTTACAAGGCTGAGGCTAAGGCTGAGGCTAAGGTGAAATATTTTTATCATAAAATTTTTTGTAATTAAAAATAGTTGTTAATCAAATAAGTTTATTTTTTCTCTTTCTTTTCTTTTCCTTTTCCTCAGCCTTACGACTGAAAGTAGTCCGTATGGAGCCTTAGCCTTTTGCTATATATCAATTTTATTATTCTTTCTTCTTTCTATTCATCATGAAGTGCAACAATGGGTTTAACATTAGCGGCTTTTCGTGCAGGAACAAAACCTGCAATAGCGCCAGATATTACCAACAAAATTGTTGCACTTATTGCTACTGTAAAATTTACTTCCGGATTAGCAAAGTAATCGGTTGCGGGCATTGCCTTTGAAACCAATTCAAGTAATCCAACACCTAATACCAAGCCAATATATCCAGCAAAAGCAGTAATTAAAATTGATTCCTGTAAAATCAAACTTATTACCGACCATGGGGTTGCACCCAGTGCCTTTCTTATACCAATTTCTTTTGTACGATCTTTCACAACAATCATCATAATATTACTAACTCCTACTATTCCTGCAATGATTGTTCCTATGCCGATTATCCAGATAAACAAACGAATGCTTGCAAACAATTTCATAAATGTTTCATAATTTTCAACATTATTCCATATACGTAATGCCCTCTGGTCTTCGATTGCAAAATGGTGTTTTTTTGAAAGTTTTATTCTTATTTCATCAACCATTTCTTCGCTTTGTGCAACAGTTGCATTTCCAACGGTCATTGAAATGTTGTTGATACGGTTTCCGCGGTTAAAAACTCTCTGGGCTGTAGAAACCGGTATATAAACCCTTGTGAGGTCTCGGTCACCACCGGGGTCATCAAATACTCCGACAACCTTAAACGGCACTCCGCTTAATTTTACATGTTTCCCGACCGGGTCTTCTCCCTTAAAAAGTGCTTCTTCAACCAACCTGCCGATTGCCGTAACTTTCCTGTATTCTTCAACATCAAGATTATTTAAAAATCTCCCGTTTGTGATTTCCAGATTTTCAATTTTTCCATAATCGGGATGTGAACAAAAAATATCAAAACTCCCGTATTCATTTTTATAAGATATGGTATTATTTTCCCATATTCTAAACCTCGAAGAAATAAACTCAACACTATCAATTGTTTTAATATCTTCATAATCAGTATTCGTAAATCTTATGAATCGTCCCGGCTTGTATCCTTTATGAGCTATACTTGTAATTCCCTGGTTTACCCAGAGAGTATTTTCAGCATCGCCTTCAAATTCTTTTTGTACACCATTCTCAAGACCATAACCCGAACCCAACAAAACAATAAGCATAAATATACCCCAGGCTACACTAAAACCTGTTAAGAAAGTACGCAATTTGTTTTTCTTAATGGTACTGAATATTTCCTGCCATTTATCTAAATCAAACATGTTTTTCGTGTTGGGTGTTTTTTAAAATATATTACTATCCAATATGTTAAGTATTATTTATATATATTTAGTTACAAGGCTGAGGCTAAGGCTAAGGTGAAATATTTTTTCATCCTAAAAAATTCTATAATTAAAAAGTTGTTAATCAAATAAGTTTATTATTTTCTTTTTTTTCCTCAGCCTTACGACTGAAAGGAGTCCGTATGGAGCCTTAGCCTCAGCCTTTTCTAACATCAATTACTTACAAGACTCATTTCTTCAAGCCATCTTTTCCTGTCGCCGTTTGAGATACTTTTTTCAATAATTCCATCATTTAGTTTTATTACCCTGTCTGTCATTGCTGCAATATCGCGTTCGTGGGTAACAATTAAAATCGTGATTCCCGTTGCATTTATTTCTTTTAATATTTTCATTACTTCAATTGAAGTTTTAGAATCCAGGGCGCCGGTAGGTTCGTCTGCAAGAATTACTTTTGGTTTGGAAATTAAAGCCCTGGCAATTGCCAGTCTTTGTTTTTGCCCACCTGATAATTCATTCGGTAAATGGTCTGCCCAATCAAGCAGATCTAATTTTTCTAAATATTCTAATGCAATTTTATTTCTTTTTCGTCTTCCAACTCCCTTATAATATAATGGTAATGCAACATTTTCCATTGCATTTTTAAACGAAATTAAGTTGAATGATTGAAAAACAAAACCCAGCATTTCGTTGCGATAATGTGCTGCTTTGGTTTCATTCATATCTTTAATCAGGGTGCCATTCAAATAATATTCTCCTTTATCATAAGTATCTAAAATTCCGATCAAATTTAAAAGGGTTGATTTACCTGATCCTGATGACCCCATAATTGAAATAAGTTCGCCTTTTTGAACTTCCAGATCAATTCCCTTTAAAACATGTAATTTGTTGCTTCCCATTACATACGTTTTATGGATGTTTTTTAAAGTTAACATAAGTGAATATAAATATAGTTAAATTTGATGAAGGCTGAAATTAGTTATAACGAATAAAAAAATTGAACATTTCATTTTACTAACTATTTTCATGCCAATTTGCTTTTCTTTTTGTTAATCAGTGTTTTGGAAATATTATTTATTTTTTATAAACCGGGTTTGTGTACGCTTCCTATACATAATGTGTGCGTTATCGTTCAATAACTTTTAATATTTTTAGATTAGACAGAAATATTATACAAAAAGTTACAATGCTGAGAAAATTTTATGTAATAAAAAAAGCTCCACCGAAGTGGAGCTAAAGTACTTTTTGTACTACGGCATTTCCGACAAGTATCGGAAAGAATAATGGGTGTTTTCAATATTCCATTATTCCATCTTTGTATTTGTTTTTAGACCAACTTTTTATATATTTATTTTTTCAAATGCTTCGCAAGGAATTTTTCCATTGCCCTGTAAAAATCAAATCTGTTTTCTTCGTTTCTGAATCCATGTCCTTCGTTATCTTTAACCATATACTCAACATCAATCCCACGTTTTTTTAATGCTTCAACAATCTGGTCAGACTCATTGATATTTACTCTGGGGTCATTTGCACCCTGTGCAACAAACAAGGGAGCCATAATTTTGTTTGCATTCAGTGCCGGAGAGGTTGCTGCAAACTGAATACTGTCGGTTACCGGATTACCAATCATTTCGTACATCATATCCAATAATGGTTTCCAGTAAGGAGGAATGGTTTTCAAAAATGTAAATAAATTTGAAACACCCACATAATCAACACCGGCAGCATAAAGGGTTGGGTTAACAACCAAGCCCTGCAATGTTGCATAACCGCCATAGCTTCCGCCATAAATTGCAATCTTATCAGGATCGGCAATTCCTTGTTCTATCAGCCAATTAACGCCATCGGTAATATCGTTCTGCATTGCAAGCCCCCATTGTTTGAAGGATGATTCCCAGAATTTTTTACCATAGCCAGTTGAGCCGCGGAAATTCATTTGCAATACAGCATAACCCCTGTTAGCCAAAAACTGAATTTCAGGATTAAATCTCCAGGAGTCTCTATACCAGGGACCACCATGCGGATTCACAATAACCGGTAAATTTTGGGGTTCAACACCTTTTGGTAATGTTAAATATCCATCAATAATATAACCATCTCTTGCAGTATATTTAATAGGTTTCATAACAGCCATATCATCTTCATTTATCCATGGGCTTATTTCATGAATTTTTTCAAGTTTATCAGTATTTTTATCATATAAATAATAAGTGCCTAACGAACGGTCGCTGCTTGTCCTTATAATAAATTTATCTTCATTCTTAGTATAATCGGTAATTCCGATTTCATACTGACCAAGGTCTTTTTTCAGCCGTTCAAGTAATTGTTTAAAATCATTATCAAAGTAATGCCTTTCCATTTTCCATGAAGTAAAATAAGCAGCCCAGATTTTTTTATACTTTCTTGAATACGACATTCTTGATACATCATAAACAGGATTTTCGTAAAGAACCTCAAGCTCTTTGCCATTTGCAATATCAAAAATTATAGCAGCGCTTTTATCCCTGCCAAGATTAGATGTAGCATAAATATTCTTGTTATCAAATGTAAAAAAGTTAAGATTTACCTGCTCTTTAAAATTAGTAGTTAAAACAGGTTTAAATTCGTCTTCTTCTGTCTCACGATACTGGATTTGCGTATTTATACCGTCAACTATTGCATAGGCAACTCTTAATTTGCCGGCATGGTCAGTCATCCATCCCTGTATATTACCGGGGTTTTCTGCCAGCATTTCCATTTTGCCGGTTTTAATGTTCAGGCGATATGGATCAAATACTGTTGCATCTCTTTTGTTCAGCCCAATTATTACTTCATCGGGAATATCTTCCAGATCATCAATAATTTGTGTTCTGACGCCTTCAAAGCATGTGAGGCATTTAAGGTTTTTCCCGTTATTATCAACGCCATACAATGCATAATTCTCATCACCGCCTGTATCTTTCAGAAATAAAATTCTTTTATTGTTTGCCCAAAAATATCCTGCTATATCCCTGTCTTTTTCGCCAGTCAGTCTTCTGGCTTTTTCACTTCCTATCTTCTGAACAAATATGTTCATACGACTTTCATAAGGTGCCAGATAAGAAAAATATTTCCCGTCAGGTGAAATTTGATAACTTGATTTTTCGGGATTTTTAAAGAAATCTTCCAAAGGAATTTCTTTTTGACCCATTACTTTGTTTAATCCACCAATAAACATTGATGTTGCAATAATTGTTACTGCTATCAGTAACGAAATTTTTCGTTTCATAATTTAATTTTTAAGTTTGTAATTCAGATGTTATTTAATTCTTGGTAAATATAACCAATTATCTATTTTTGTGCCAGATTTTTTATTATTTTGATAATTAGTGTTTTATTAGAATATATTTTAATTTGGTTTTTTAAAAATTGTACGATTTTATAAAATTGTGTTCGTAATCGTTCAAAAATTAATCCTGTAAAATTATAATGATTTTTTAATAAGGAATAATTATTTATAAAATTCGTTTAAATTTACAGTTCAAAATATAAATTGTTCAAAGTTCAATGTTTGACCCGTTAAAAACTAATTTGCGAACTTTGTAAATGGTCAATCTCTTTTATGAGGAGTCATAGTGTCATTGCCTAAATATATTGACCGAAAATGAGTTAATAATTCAACACAAAAGGAGGTC
>JADFUO010000231.1 GCA_015222115.1 Bacteroidota bacterium
CCGAAACAATAGGACGTGCATGTGGCGGACTATGCGTTTCCTGTCAAAGAATGTTCGACTTCCAGAGCGGAAACCTGAATTTTAATCTTGTAGAATTAAAACCTAAAGAAACCTGGCCCCAAAAGTTATCCAGATTAATAGAGTATTTTGAAGAAGACTCTCAAATAAGGGATATATTAATTACCGGTGGTGATGCACTTATGAGCTCTGACGATTCCCTGAAAAAACTGTTGGATGAAGTTTATAAAATGGCTGTTAAAAAAATTGAAGCAAACAAAAACAGGGTTAATGGTAAAAAATTTGCCGAAATGCTAAGAGTGAGACTTGGAACACGATTGCCAATTTATCTTCCTCAAAGAATCACACCCGAATTAATTGATATCTTAGCTGAATTCAAAGAAAAAGCATCAAAAATCGGTATAAAACAATTTATTATTCAAACCCATTATGAAACAGCTATGGAAGTTACCCCCGAATCCCGTGCTGCCGTTAAACGCCTGTTATCATCCGGTTGGATAGTAACCAATCAGCTTGTATTTACAGCAGCAGCTTCCAGAAGAGGGCATACTGCCAAATTAAGAAAAGTGCTTAACGAAATCGGTGTTTTGTCATATTATAATTTTACTGTTAAAGGATACATGGAAAATTTCCACAATTTCGCTACAAACGAAAGAGCGGTTCAGGAGCAAATTGAAGAAAAGGTCATTGGTAGTATTCCTGAAAAATATTATGATACTATCAAAGATTTTCCTTTGGACGCTGAGAATCTTGTAAAAAACATAAAAGAACTTGAAAACAAAGCAAATCTTCCATTTCTTGCTACAGACCGTAATGTTCTGAACCTGCCCGGAGTTGGGAAAAGCTTAACTTTCAGAACAATTGGAATTACAAGGGAAGGCAGAAGAATACTGGAATTTGAACATGACTCAACAAGAAACCACAGCCCCATTATAAAAAAAATGGGAAAAGTGATAATAATTGAATCCAAATCAATCGGACAGTATTTAAGACAATTAGAAGAAATGGGAGAAGATATTTCGGAATATGAAAGTGTTTATGGATATTCAATCGGCGAAACCGAAAAAGTTATGCCAATTTATCAATATCCTGATTATGATTTTGAAATTACCGGTGAATTGACTAATTTTCAGATGGATGATTAGTGTCTATTCATAAAGTCGTTGTGTTTTGCAGTTATTATTTATGATTTTAGATTTTAGATTTTAGATTTTTTAGATTTGATATTAAACCCACTAAATGAATATATATAGAAAATTCAAATTTGTATTTTATTTCTTAATTATGAGTTTATTGTCTTCCTGCCATGTTGTCCGGTTCGTCTTTTGGAATATGGCTGATATTAATGATTATAAGAAATTTCCCTCATACAAAATTAAAAAAAAGGAACCTGTTTTTAATTTTTATGAAGCAGCAACACCTGTACAACTTAAAATCCCTAAAAAATTTGAAACAGAAAATCATACCGATTCATTTGAAAATTTCCTTGAAGACCATAAAACCGTTGCTTTTTTGATTATCAGAAATGACACTGTTATTTATGAAAAATATTTTAAAAAATATAATCATAATTCAATATTACCTTCTTTTTCTGTATCAAAATCTTATGTTTCGGCTTTGATGGGCATTGCAATTTCCGAAGGTTATATTTCCGATACAAACCAGCCGATCACCGATTTTGTCCACGAACTGAAAGATGATAAATTTAAAAAAATCACTATTGAGAATCTTCTCAATATGCGGTCGGGTATTAAATTTAGTGAGGCATACTTGAATCCATTCGGGCAGATGGCAAAATATTATTACGGAACAAATCTGAAAAAGTATATTACAAAACTAAAGGTAAAAGAACCACCCGGTATTAATTATGAATATATGAGTGTTAACACTCAATTGCTGGCATTGGCAATTGAAAATGCTACCGGAAGAAAATTCACAGATTATTTTGAAGAAAAAATATGGCAGCCTATCGGAATGGAATCTGATGCAAGCTGGAACTATGACAGTAAAAAACACGGAACTATAAAAGCATTCTGCGGTCTGAATGCAAGAGCAATTGATTTTGCAAAATTCGGCAGATTATACTTGAATAAAGGCATATGGAACGGAAAACAAATAATCCCTGAAGAATGGGTAATAAGGTCAACATCAATTATTAATAATTCATTGGATTCACAAAATTATCCATACACTTATTTTTGGCGAGCAAAAGAAGACGGTGCATTTTTTGCAAAAGGAGTGTTGGGTCAGTATATTTATGTTTTCCCGGAGAAAAATTTAATTTTTTTAAGATTAGGTAAAAAATACGGCAAAATAAACTGGGCTGACCTTTTTGAAGAAATTTCAAAGCAGCTTTAATCATTTAAATAAAAATATATATTTGTAAGCCGCTTAGTAGTTCCAAACTGCTTAGCGGCTAAATCAGTCTCTAAGTTTTTTCCCTTGTATCAATATACTGTTTCACTAATGATTCCGATTTTTCAAAATGGTCTTCTGTAACGAAAACCCTGCTTGAATCTTCAGGTGCTCCTGAAACCCAGCCTGCTGTAAGACTTTCCCGTAAGGTGTTTCTTACCAAAGCACCAATATTATTGTCTTCTAAAATGCTTTTAACGAAATTTGCTTCAATATTTGAGCCGGTAAAAACCAATTTTAAATTTTCTTGTTTTGTCATTTTTAATTCTCCTTTTTAAAAATTAAAATTACTTTATTTAGTCTATTAAACTGACACTGAACGGTAATGCGAACAGATAAAAAAACAAACAGCACTAAACCATTCAGTTAGTTTATAC
Source organism: Bacteroidota bacterium (assembly GCA_015222115.1). Classification (GTDB taxonomy): domain Bacteria; phylum Bacteroidota; class Bacteroidia; order Bacteroidales; family JADFUO01; genus JADFUO01. The sequence continues at coordinate 2,811 of JADFUO010000231.1, forward strand.
GAAAATAGCAAAAGTTTACGACACGAAGTTAGTGCGTATGTATGCGTTTCAGTATACTATAAATCTTTCTGTAAAATATTGATTAACAGCAATAACTTTTATAAAATATATTCCTGTTCTTAAATTATCAATTTTATACTTTAATATATTCCTGCCTTTTGTTTCATAACCTTTATAAATTATTTTAATTTTATCACCCGTTAAATTATAAATTTCTATCTCAACTTCACTATCAAAAGGTAAAACATAATCAATATTTATAAATTCATTCGCAGGATTAGGATATATATTTATTAAATTTAAAATCACATTTTTATCATACGTAATCAAGCCAACAGGCGGATTTGTATTATAAAATATATAGTTGCCTTTATAGCTATCCCAGTTAGTGATAACCAAATCACCATCATAACAATACTCATATTGTATTTCCAGTTCATCTCCGGCATATAACCTGTTTTTAAATGAAATCCAGTTTTTGCCGGGAATATAAGAATAATCAGAAGACTCTAATAAAACTCCATTTTTATAAATGTTTAAAATATTCTCAACAATTTTATGGGTTAAATGAATAGCAGCAGATTCAATGCCAATCAGGATATTTTCATTCATAATCTGAATATTCTCTTTGCCAAGGTCGGCAATCTGAATAGCTTCAACAACTGAACTACTTGAAGAAGTATATGATGGATCTATTTGAAAATTCACACCATTACCAATAGCAATTTTAGTTGGCAGCCACCAACCGCCGTAAATCAAATCCAATATATCATCACGAGTAACATCTGCAAGTAAAATACCCGAACCGTAACCAAAATAATTTGATAACCATGAAGCACTGCTGCTTGCCGGAATTCCCTCATCAAAATCATATAAACGAACCTTACCGTCACCGCCCAACTGACTGTTACCTGTCATGACTATTGCAGGGAAAGTATCGCTGCCAATAAAGCCAATATCAAGCGAATTGATATAATTTTGGGGTTCATCGGATTGCCATACCGGAATATCAGATATTATTCCTTCATCATTTGCTAAATAAATATAATTTGGAGTTTCTTCGCAGGAAAAGATCAAATCCAAAAAACCGTTTCCATCCATATCTGCAAAATCAACATCCATAGCACCCATTTGAATTGCAGATGTCCATTGAGGGTTTTGTTCAAAGGTGCCATCTGTGTTATAAAATATTTTTCCGCTATCAAATAAGCTGCCATAAGGTTCACCGGCAGCAGCAGCAAGGTCAAGGTCACCATCTCCGTCAGCATCACCTAAAACACAACTGAATGTATAAAATTCAGATGATTCAAAAGATGGTGATGCTTCCAACTCGCCTTCATTATTATAATAAACTTTTACTTTGCCGGGGTCAGAAAATCCGGAAGGTCCGATATAAACCGACACTGCCACATCAATCCATCCATCGCCGTTAATATCTCCAACTGCAAGATGTCCGTGATAATCAATATCAGCAGATTCCCAATCAGGATCATAAGGAAAAGTACCATCACCATTGTTATAATAAACAACCAAATGCTGACGATGGATATCATTGCCATCAGCAACAACAATATCTTTCCAGCCATCACCATTAATATCTGCCAGTCCTAAACCTGTTGAAACCTGTCCGTTAGGATTTGACTCCCAGTCGGGTGTTAAATTATACGGAATATTCTGAGCTTTTAGTACTGCAAAGGTTAATAGCATTGCTAATAAGAAAGTAAAATGTTTCATGATATTATTTTTTAGTAAAGATAAGAAGATTTTTGTAAGCGTTCACTACTAAAAAAAAATTATTTCCCTTTTTAGATTGAAATTTAATATTTGTGATTAAAGATTTTAGATTAAAACGAATATTTTTAAGACACATAATCTAATCCGTAATCCGTAACGTAGCTCAAAGCTACAAACAAATATAAATAAGAGTTATATGTTATATATTCTATGTTATACGTTATACGTGAGATGTGAGATATTGATACAAATAAAACTTATATAAACTGATAGCAATATGTTTCATGAAGATATAATGCATTATCACTAATAACTTATAACAGTTTAGGTATTATTAAAATATTAATTAATCGATAAAATTTTGTTTTTTTAACAAGTTTTATTTCCGTTAAAGACTTTTATCCCATACGGGCCAATACGTACTAATGAAACGAAGTGAATCCGTATGGACTTCGTGTCGCTTGCTTTGCTTCACTTTTTACTTTCGATCAACGCCCAGACGGGTTAGCTTCGCTTCAGGAATCCGTATGGATATCTTTTATCTTGCAGTTTACTGCGTTATGTATGCGTCTGGTATTACCCACATTAAGATTTACAATTGCAAAAATCATTATTGCAGCACTAATCCATTGAACAACTGATAACACATTATGATTAAAAATATAGTCAAAAAAAATGGCAGAAATCGGAAAAAATAATTCACAAATCGTAGCAAATATTGCCTTAACTTTTTTTAGTCCATAGTAATAAAGAAAAATCGCTCCTGAGCCAGTTGTAAAAGCAATAATCAGAAAAATCAGCCAGTTTTGTTTAGTTATTAAATTAAACTGTGAAAATTCAGACGTGAAGCTTACAAATAAAAGCATTATCAATACTGTAATGCCGTAGCGGTAAAATGTTGCAGTTTTAAAACTGTATTTTTGCAATATTTTTTTACTGAATACAGTTGAACTTCCAAAAGAAAATGCTGCCAATAAAGCAAATAATACAGCATAAATTGTATTTGAACCGGTATGAAAATCGGGGAGTTTTATTCCGAAAGTTAAAAAATAACCTGATATTATTGCAATTGAAGCCCAGATAGCATAATCTTTCCTTATTCTTTCTTTTAAAATAATTGTTGCCAAAACAATTGCAAAAACCGGCTGTAACTTTTGTAAAAGGACAACAACAGTAAGATGTTTGAAATTAAGCAGAAACAATGCTTTAACTATTGAGAGCGTTCCGACTGCACCACCCAGAAATGCAACTAAAAAAAGTATAAGATAGTCGGTACGTGTAAAACGGGATAGATTTTTATACTCCCTGTAAAGAAACAAATTCATAATTACAAACGGAATCAGATGAAGTATAAAAACTACAAAGCCAACATCAAGATTGTAAAGCCTCGGTGTCAGAACCACTCCATCAAATCCCCATAACATTGCGGAAATGCTTATCGCAATAACACCTGTTATTATTGAACTTTTTTTACTTATCATAAATCCAAATATAGCATAAAAATCAGTCTTCAGTCCCCAGTCTTCAGTCCCCAGTCTTCAGTCC
>JADFUO010000232.1 GCA_015222115.1 Bacteroidota bacterium
GTACGATTTTGACAAGTGGAACAAAAAGGTTCAAAATAATAATTGAAAAACTTGGTCTAAAGTTGAATGCCTTTATCAACAGCACAAAAATATGATAACATAAATTTCCAAACTTGTCCGTATGGATTTCTAATTTCTAAACTTGTCCGCCCGTACGGGTGGATGGATATTCCAGCTTTTTATAGTTTGGATTTTAAAAACTGAGTTACAAATGTACTATCAAAACAACCCAATAGAAAATATAAAAACATTTTTCAGACAAAAATCTGTACTTTCAAGATTGATAATTATAAATATTGCCGTATTTGTTTTTGTTAATATTGTCAACCTGTTTTTATGGTTATTCCAGGTAAATTCAGAAATTTCCAACAATTTAGGTATTTCACCGATAGTATATTGGTTTGCAGTTCCCTCAGATATAAATTTGCTTCTTTCAAAGCCATGGACATTGTTTACTTACATGTTTCTGCAGGTAAATTTCTTTCATATTTTCTTTAATATGTTTGTGCTGTATTTCGGGGGCAGGATCTTTTTGGAATACCTTAACAGCAAAAAATTACTTGGAACTTATATTTGGGGTGGTATTGCAGGAGGATTGTTTTATGTATTGGCTTACAATATCTTTCCTGTCTTTAGCAGTACTGTTTACATTTCGATTGCACTTGGAGCTTCAGCATCGGTTTTAGCTATTCTTGTAGCCATATCCGTTTATGTTCCGAATTATACTATCACACTTTTTTTATTTGGCAGAATGAAGTTAAAATATATTGCTTTAATTCTTGTAGCCATAGATATTCTTAGTATTCAAGGTGATAACCCCGGTGGTCATATCGCCCATCTTGGTGGAGCATTATGGGGATTTTTATATATCTATTTTCTAAAAAAGGGTTTTGATTTTAACAACATTATTAAATTTAATAAAATCTCAAGTTATTTTAAAACTTATAAAAAACCGAAAAAATATTATTCAAAATCATATTATAGTGAAAGACCGCTTACTGATGATGAATACAACAAACGTAAAGCAGTTGATCAAGAGAAAATTGATGAAATCCTTGATAAAATATCAAAATCAGGTTATGAAAAACTGACAAAAGAAGAAAAAGAAATACTTTTTAAAATGAGTAATAAATGAGTTTTCAGCTTACATCCGAATTTAAACCTACCGGTGATCAGCCGGAAGCTATTAAGCAACTTGTTGAAGGATTAAATCGTGGTGATGAAGCTCAAACTCTACTCGGTGTAACCGGCTCAGGTAAAACTTTCACAATTGCAAATGTTATACAACAAATTAACAGGCCTGCATTGGTTCTAAGCCATAATAAAACTTTAGCAGCACAGTTATACGGCGAGTTCAGACAATTTTTTCCAAACAATGCAATTGAATACTTTGTTTCATATTACGATTACTACCAACCAGAAGCATATATTCCTGTTACCAACACTTATATTGAAAAAGATCTTTCAATCAACGATGAAATTGAAAAATTAAGGTTACATGCCACATCTTCTCTTTTATCAGGCAGAAGAGATATAATTATTGTATCCTCGGTATCATGCATTTATGGTATTGGCAATCCCGATGATTTTACAGATAATGTTATAAGAGTAAAAAATGGTGATTTGATTGGTAGAAATAAATTTTTGCACAAGCTGGTAAATAGTTTGTATTCAAGAACCGAAGTTGATTTTTTCAGAGGTAACTTTAGAGTGAAGGGCGATACTGTGGATGTTTTTCCGGCTTATGCCGATTATTGCTTCCGTATATTTTTCTGGGGTGATGAAATTGAAAGCATAGAAAAATTTGATCCGGTTAACGGAACAAAAATTGAGGATTTAGACAGTATTATTATTTTCCCGGCGAATATTTTTGTTACTTCACACGACAAAATGAAGAAATCAATAAACGAAATTCAGGATGATCTTGTAAAACAAATTACATATTTTGAAGAAAACGCTAAGAATTTAGAAGCTAAACGATTAGAAGACAGAGTTACTTATGATATTGAAATGATGCGTGAACTTGGTTATTGTTCGGGTATTGAGAATTATTCACGGTATTTTGACGGACGGCTTCCCGGTTCACGTCCTTTTTGTTTACTGGATTATTTTCCTGATGATTTTATATTAATAGTTGATGAAAGCCATGTTACAATTCCACAGGTGAGGGCGATGTATGGTGGCGACAGATCACGAAAACAAAATCTTGTTGAGTATGGTTTCAGGCTTCCTTCAGCTATGGACAACCGTCCTCTTAAATTTGATGAATTTGAAGTCATGACAGGACAAACAATATATGTCAGTGCCACTCCTGCCGATTATGAATTAAAAAAATCGGAAGGAATTGTGGTAGAACAATTAATACGCCCAACCGGCCTGCTTGACCCAGTAATTGAAGTCAGACCGAGTCTTAATCAAATTGATGAGCTTTTAGAAGAAATAAATACAGTGGTAAATAAAAATGAACGTGCACTTGTTACAACTTTAACTAAAAGGATGGCTGAAGAATTAACTAAATATCTGTCAAATATCAACATAAAATGTCGATACATTCATTCGGATGTTGATACAATTGAAAGAGTTGAAATAATGAGAGATCTGAGACTTGGAGCTTTTGATGTATTGGTTGGAGTAAATTTATTAAGAGAAGGATTAGACTTACCTGAAGTTTCATTAGTTGCAATACTTGATGCAGATAAGGAAGGATTCCTCCGTTCTGAAAGGTCGCTTACACAAACTGCAGGAAGAGCAGCCCGTAATATCAACAGCAAAGTTATTATGTTTGCTGATAAAATAACTTCTTCAATGCAAAAAACTATTGATGAAACCAACAGAAAACGAGAAAAACAAATTGCCTATAATATTAAACACAATATAACTCCTTCTTCAATAAATAAATCAACTGAAGCAATACTTGGTCAAACAGCAGTTGCTGACTTAAAAAATATTATTTCTGTTCCATATATTGAAAATGAAAAGATAAACGTAGCTGCTGATCCTGTTATAAAATATATGAC
>JADFUO010000233.1 GCA_015222115.1 Bacteroidota bacterium
TATAAAGCAATAAGAGCACAACTATTTTTATTCAGCCTGGTAAAAGCATTATATGATTCCACACCAAGTTCAACTCTTGCAACATCACTGACTTTTACTTGTGAGCCATCGGGGTTTGACCTTACTATGATATTTCCAAATTCTTCTTCTGTCTGTAGTCTGTCGGGTAATCGCACGGTATATGTAAACTCAATTCCCGGTGGAGCAGGTTCTGCTCCAAATTTTCCGCCTGGTACAATTATGTTCTGTTCTTTCACTGCATTTATGATCTCGGGGACAGTAACACCCATTTGGGCAAGCCGGTCGGGCTTTACCCATAAACGCATAGAATAATCACTTGAGCCAAGTATATCAACGCTTCCAATCCCTTTTGTTCTGGACAGAATATCTTTAATGTTTATGGTGGCATAATTCCCGAGAAAACTCTGATCATAATCCTTGTTTGTTGATGTCAGTGTGACCAGCATTAATGGGAAAGAGAATCTTTTTTTAGTAGTTAAACCATACTGTTTTACATCTTCCGGCAATTTTGGGGTAGCCTGAGATACCCTGTTTTGTGTAAATACGGTGTTCATATCAGGATCAGTTCCTATTTCAAAGGAAACATTAAGGGTCATTGTGCCATCATTAGAGTTGGTTGATTTCATATAAATCATATTGTCAACACCATTAATCTGCTGTTCGAGAGGTGTGGCAATTGATTGCTCAACATTGATAGCATTGGCTCCGGTATAAACTGTGCTAACTGAAACCATAGGAGGTGAAATATTAGGGTATTGTTCCATTGGTAGGCCTAACATGAAAACTACCCCAACGATTACAATTACAATGGCTATCACCATTGCAACAATAGGCCTTTTTACAAAAAAATTACCTTTTTCTTCCATAATCCTGTTCCTTATTTTTTTTGACCTTTTTCATCCAATTCAATAACTTCAGGGCTGACAGTCATACCTTCCCCGACTTGTTGTATTCCCTCGTAAACTACTTTTTCGCCTTGGCTTACTCCTTTAGTGATCACCCAGAAACTATCAATAGTTGAACCTGTTTCAACATCTCTTCTTTCAATCTTGCTGCTGTCGTTAACCACGTATAAGCTATACTTGCCCTGAAGCTCGCTTAAGCATCTTTGCGGGACAAGGAGAGCGTTATCTTCTATATAAATTAGTCCTTTTATCCTTGCAAACTGGCCGGGTCGTAATATTTTTTCCGGATTTGGAAAGGAGGCCTGAAGTAAAATACAACCTGTAGTCGGATCTACTTGCCTGTCAATAAAGTCCACTTTTCCTTTAAATTTAAAAACCGAATTGTCGGAAAGGATCAATTCCAGGTTCCTTTCTCCATATTCAAGTTCCTGTCTAGCCTGTCTGCCATTTTTTAGGGAATCAATTCTTGCTGCCCCCCGGGCGTAAGCCAAATAATAGTTTTCCGCCAAAAAGAACTGCACCCTGATGGTGTCAATGGTTGAAACAACATTCAGGATAACAGGATTAGGGTCTTTTCCTACAAATTCGCCAACCTTGGCTTTGGTTTTGCCAATAATGCCATCAATAGGGGATTTTACATTTGTATAACTTAACTCGATATTTGCCGCCCTGAGGTTAGCCTTGGCGGCTTTAACGGAGGCTTCACAGGCACCTTCGTTTGCAAGCGCTGCATCAAGGTCGCTTTGGCTTACAGCATTCATCTCGGCAAGGGGCTTGATCCTGCGCAGGTCGTTTTGGGCTTTCACTAAATTTGTTTCAGCTTCGGCAAGCGCGCTCTCTTTCTCGGCAACTCTTGCCTCATAAGTTTCCGGGTCAATAGAATAAAGGTGTTGCCCTTTGCATACAGGACTGCCTTCTTTAAAATAAATGCCTTCGAGCCAGCCTTCTACCCTTGCCCTGATAGGAATGTCATAAAGTCCGTAAACCTGCCCGACAAATTCCTGGTAAATGGGAACATCTTTTTGAATTACTTCCACCACAGGAATTTCCGGTGGGGGCGGAGGAGCTTGTTGTTCATTTTTACAAGCAAAAAATGTAAAAACAACTACTGCAATTAATATAAATCTCCTGATAAAGTAATGAATTTTTTTCATATTATTTTGATCTTTTATTTGATAATTGAACAATATAAATACTAACAAATCTGGATATTATAATAGCCACATACATTACTCCGATAACTTCCTCAATATTTGAAGCAGACCGGGCATAAAGAGAAACAGCCGTTATATCTCCAAATCCCGTTGTTGTTAATGTTGTAAAACTGTAATACATAAAGTCAAAAACATTTAATTTTAGAGCTAAACTTTCAAAAGTATTGATATAAAAAGAACCCGGAGCTAAGCCTTCCATTAATGAATATAATAATGAAAAGGATATACCGATAAGCAGATAAACGACTATTGCACCATATATAATATTTGCATCAACCTCCTTTGCCTTGATAAGGTTTTTTAGTATTAATACAATTACATAAATATAAAATGCAATCTGGCATATTACACTAATTATAGCCAGAAATAATCTTACATCAATAATTATGGAATACCATATTCCAAAAAAAGCAAAGATGCCTATGCTTATAGCAATAATTTTTTGGTTTTTTTTCAGACCGATCGCATATATGCCTGCTATCAGAATAACAGTAGAAAACAGGTTTGAAAATATTAATCTGATTTCCTCACTTTCAAAAAATGGATAAATCGTCATTTGGATTAATATGGCAAGTAAAAGATAAAAATTATGCCCATGCTTAAATATTTTAGACTTGTAACCCATAGCTTAATTTTTGCACAAATATATGTAATTTTTTTTAAGATTTTGGCGAAATAACATTTTGATGTGCTGGGAAAAAAATTGAATAACACTTTTAACTTTATTTCTTTTTTTAAATGACTTTCCTGATAATGTTGTTAAAGGAATAGGAGATGAAATAATGCTTTATATTCCTGATAAAGATTTAAAGGCAAAATCAACATATAATGATTATTTCGCTTTGCTTGAAGAAATTTATGCAACAATAGATAATATTAATAACTATCCGGTTGAAAATGTATTTCTTAACTGTAAGGTTTCAATCCATTATTGCACTGAAGTATATAATATTACTTTTTTAAAAGGAGTTAATGATTATTACGGACAGGATATTGATTTAACTGCCCGCTTAATGTCAAAGGCAAAAGCTAACAGGATTGTAATGAGTGAAATATTTTACAATAAAGTTAAAGCTGATTATTTTAATTTATATGGAGAACGAAAAAATACTTGTTTTGATAAAATTTCACAAAAGTATATTGA
>JADFUO010000234.1 GCA_015222115.1 Bacteroidota bacterium
CAGAAACAGCAACAGCACCAAAATATTCGGCATTAACAACATTACCTGTCTTGTTTGAAATATTCCGTAAGGCATTATCGAAAGTTTCTATGAAGATTGTGTTTTTTGAAGTTTCGTTTACAGGATTTGACGTGGTAATGAATAACAGTACATTTCTTTTATCTTTAGTAAGTATGTATCCATTATAAATTTCAAAATTTCCGTCAAACTGAAGTGATTGTAATTTTTTTAAAACTATTGCACTAATTCCGAGAGGATCCTGGATTATATATTTTTTTAAGGCAAAGCCTGCAGGTGATATTAATTTTTTGTAGTTCGATTTTATTGCTGTGTTGACTGCTTGTTCAGTGATCAGGGAATCAATTTCCGCATAATCTTTTTCATCCAGAAAAACCGGTAAGTTCTCGTATATGATCGTATATACTTCATTGATTACGTTATTTGTAACTTTATAAAAAACTTCTTTTATATAAGGTGAAAAAGAACTATTTTGTAATGTATCTACTAACTCATTAGTAAAAGCAATTAGTTTTTCGGGTGCTGGTGTTGCATTTGTATCGGATAATGAAATATTTACAATCAATTTATCAGCAAATGCCAAATTTTTTATAACAAAATCCATCTTACCTGCATTTTTTACAGGCAGCATTTTTGAAATATCTTCCTCAAATGTAATTTTTGATGAAAAATAACCTGCAAGGATAACTACAGCCATTATAATTGAAACAAAAATTATCCGATGGCTTTTAAAAAAATTATATAAAAAAATAAATACCTGTGACATTAAATCATAAACTTTTATCACTATGGTTAAATTCCCTGCCGCACCGATAAATCGGCATCTACGACTTCCGGCGGAGAAGATCATATAATCACATTAAGTCATTCTTTTTTTTCTAAATAACTTCAAGAAGAAATAAGTAAAAAGTCCGAAGCTTAATGATAATATTATTGCAAAAATAAAACTGCCAACAATATATTGAATCAAATTATTTTTCACAAATTCCAAAGTAATCCCTGAGCTAAATTCAATATTGTTACTATCTGTATTATTCAAAATTAAACCACCTGTAATATAGCTTAGATATAAAATTACAGGGATCATTGGAGGAATGCTTATGTTTGAAGCTACAATAACGATTAATTTGTTAAGTCTAAGTAAAAACGCCAGCATTATTGCAATTATTAACTGGTAACCCCATACAGGGACAATTCCCATAAAAACCCCCAACATTACCGACAAAACAATTTTTATATCTGAGTCTTTTGTATGTAATAAATTATTATTAATAAAATCCTTAACTGTCTGTTTATTTAAATGTTTTAAGAACCTGAAAGGTTTAATAAATACAACAGCAATGAATACTAAAATGGAATTCAATATGCTTACCCTTATAAAATCACGGATAGGACGAAAATGAGAAATTCGTTTTTCTTTTGTAGCATAAAACACATTAATCGGAACTGAAGTGATTTTAACACCTTTCCAGGCAGATCTAACGATAACTTCAATTTCAAATTCAAATTTTTTAGTAAAAAATCTAATATTTTCTATTGATTTCAAAGGATAGAGCCGGAAGCCTGATTGAGTATCCGGCAATTTAATTCCTGTCTCAAATCTGAACCAGAAATTCGAGAATTTATGTCCAAAGCTACTTTTACCGGGAATGTTTTCCCGGTTCATATTTCTTGCCCCAATAATTATAGCTTCAGGTTCATTTTTCAATTTATCAATGAATGCAGGAATATCATCAGGGGAATGCTGTCCGTCGGAGTCAATGGTTATTGCATAATTAAATCCTTTTTCAAGTGCCGATTCAAATCCTTTTCTTAAAGCATATCCTTTGCCTTTGTTTTCAGGATAACATAAAATAAGTAG
>JADFUO010000235.1 GCA_015222115.1 Bacteroidota bacterium
CTAGTATTGACATATTTTCTTGATTTTTGATTTAAGATTTTTGATTTTAGATTTATTTTCATGGTTTTAAATTAATATTTCAATCTTTGATTTGTGTACTGAATTAATTGATTTATTTCTTTTTTATCCATAATTATTTTCTTTAAACAGTGAAACAGTGAATCAATGAAACAATGAATCAATTAAATCACCTTCGCCTCATTGTGCAGTAAATTAACTAATTCTTTTACATTTTCAGCATCAACAATTTTACATGCGGCTTTTGCAGGAGGCAATTCATAGCTAACAAATTCGGTTAATGCTTCTGTTTTAACTGCCGGTAAAACATTCAGAGGTTTTTTACGAGCCATCATAATTCCTCTCATAGATGGGATTCTGGGTTCTAAGGCAATACCTTTCTGAACAATGGCAACAAAAGGAACTTCGGTTGATAAAGTTTCCGAACCACCGTCAATTTCCCTGTTCACTTTTACATCACCGTTTTCAATAATTAATTTTGAAACAGAAGAAACCGAAGGGATATTCAGGAATTCGGATAGCATTCCACCAACTGCCGAACCGTTATAATCACTGGCTTCAATTCCGCATAAAATTATATCATAATCTTTTGCAACCTGGGCTATCTGGGCTGCTACAAAAAAAGCATCTTTAGGTTCGGCATCTAAACGAACTGCATCATCAGCACCAATAGCAAGGGCTTTTCTTAATGTTGGTTCAGCATCTTTCAACCCAACAGCAACAACTGTGATTTTTTCAATTGTACCTCCTGTAGTTTCTTTTAATTCCAGTGCTCTTGTCAATGCCAGTTCGTCCCACGGATTAATTATCCACTGTACACCGGCAGTATCAAACGCTGTATTATCTGCGGTAAATCTAATTTTAGTTGTTGTGTCAGGAACATTGCTTATACAAATTAATACTTTCATTTGCTTTCTATTTAATTACTATTTTCCTTATTAATTATTTTTAAAATATAAAATGAAGAAATAAACTAATCACTCAATAGCGACCGCGAAATTACAATTTTTTGAATTTCAGAAGTGCCTTCATAAATTTGAGTAAGTTTTGCTTCACGCATAAGTCTTTCAACATGATATTCTTTTACATATCCATAGCCACCATGAATCTGGACGGCTTCGGTAGTTACTTCCATAGCAATATCAGCAGCATATTGTTTTGCCATTGAACTTGCCATTGAAAATGGTTTGCCTTGGTCTTTCAGCCAGGCAGCTTTCAAACAAAGATTACGGGCATTTTCAACCTTTACAGCCATATCCGATATTTTAAATGCAATTGCCTGATGATTGGCAATTTCCGTACCAAATGCTTTTCTTTCCTTTGCATATTGAATTGCCCTGTCAAGTGCTCCTGAAGCAATACCCACTGCCTGTGCAGCGATTCCAATTCTTCCTGCTTCAAGGGCTTTCATGGCAAATTTAAACCCAAATCCATCTTCTCCTATCCTGTTTTCCTTAGGAACTTTAACATCGGTAAACATAACCGAATGAGTATCGGAACTTCTCATTCCCATTTTATCCTCATGAGGTCCAAGGGAAATTCCGGGAGAATCTTTTTCTACAATAAAAGCATTGATACCCTTATGACCTTTTTCAGGATATGTTTGTGCAATAACTATATAAATTGAAGCCGAATTAGCATTTGATATCCAGTTTTTTATGCCATTAATTAAATAATAATCTCCTTTATCTTCTGCAAGAGTTCTTTGCATTGATGCGTCAGAACCGGCTTCTGGTTCAGATAAAAGAAAAGCCCCGATTTTTTCACCGCGGGCAAGAGTTTTTAGATATTTTTCTTTTTGCTTTTCATTACCATATGCTTCAATTCCAAAACATACCAGTGAATTATGTACAGACAATATCACACTTACAGAAGAATCAATTTTTGAAATTTCTTCTATTGCCAAAACATAAGAAATTGTATCCATTCCGCCACCATCATATTTTGTATCGACAATCATACCCATAAAACCAAGGTCGGTTAAATTTTTTATATGCCTTGTAGGAAATTCAGCTTTAGCATCACGTTCCAAAACATCCTGTATCAATTCTCTTTCGGCATAATCTCTGGCTGCCTGCCGTATCATTAATTGTTCTTCTGTAAATTCAAAATCCATGTATTAAATTTTAAGTTTAAATATATTCTGAAAAGAAATTTATAATTTTATAAAAAGAGGCAACAAAAGTAAAAAAAAGGAATTAAAGACAAAAAATAAATTTAGCCCGAATAATTCATAAACTTAAAACCTTGTAATGATGAATTATTCTGACGATAAAGAAAAGCTAATCCCAAAAGCTCGGGATAATCTTTTCTAAATCGGGGTTAACCTGCATTATTATAGTGCTTTATTTAAACTTATGAATAATGCAGGTTAAAAATCAAAATCAGAAAGTTGGGTTTTAGCATTACGGAACTTTTTAATTATTTCCTGAATTATTTCAGCAGCCGGTTTTATTTCATTAATCATTCCCGACACCTGCCCGATTTCCAACTCACCTTCATTCACATCACC
>JADFUO010000236.1 GCA_015222115.1 Bacteroidota bacterium
GTTGCCTTTGCAGGACTGCTATCGGCAGTATTGCTGTTCAGGCGGCACTGATAAACGGAATAATTATGTAAAGGATGTGTGCTTGCACACATCTTTCTTTTCTTTTTTTTCGATACAGATGTGATTTTAATGGCAAAGTATTAATATTTAAAACACCCATAATCACTGACTATCGAAGCTGTTAATCTTGATATGGCAGAGATATTTTCTAAAGAAAGACTGTTAGAGGTAGATGCCGAGATTGCCGAATTTATTGCACCCGGCGGGAACATCCCTGTCAAGATACTACAGGAAGCAAGGAAGAAAAAGCACAAGTAGTTCCGTGACGAATGGAAATTTTAACACTCTATTGAGTTTGATGAAGGAATAATTGAAAGACTATACATATATATAAAAATTTTCAAATATAAATTTAGAAGAAAAGATTAAAAATATTAATAACAATATCAATAAGATTAAGTATGAATCGTATCTATACTATCAATTGGAAAGAACATTTTTTTGGAAAAATAAGGATTAATTATGAATTCATTTTTACAATTGGCTGATTGGCTTGGAACAAATCCATGGTTAAGCATTGCAAGTTTTATAATAGCTGTTATTAGTGTAGTATTGGCAATTATTTTTTATTCTAAAAGCAAGAAAGTCAAATCACCATGTTATGCTATTCGAAGTATTAATATTGTCAGAGACTTGGTGAGTAAAATTGAATCCCTTGAAATGCTTTTTGGTGGTCAGCAAATTGAAAATTTGACTGTTACTAAAATAGCATTTTGGAATGCAGGAAATGATACAATAAATAGTCATGACATCCCAATTGCTGAACCATTAACTGTACATATTAAAAAAGGTTATCAAATTCTTGACGCAAAAATTCTTTATAGTAAAAATCCAGCAAATCAATTTTCCATTTCCACTTCTGATGATCATTCGTTTGTTAACTTACAATTTGATTACATTGACAAAGAAGAGGGAGGAGTTATTCAACTTATTCATACAGGCATAACAGATGAAGATATTGAAATCAGTGGTACAATAAAAGGAGCCGGAAAGCTAATTAAGAAATATGTACCACGTAGCGATAAAATATATCCATCTTCTCAAAGTAAACAACCAAGTGCAAAATCACGCAAACTTGGGCGTTATTTTTTATCTATATTATTATTCGGATTACCTTTGACAATCCTTGCTAATATTTTTAAAGGTGAAATTAACGAAATAGGAGAATTGCTATTTAGTGGTCTTATAATTTTAGTTTATTGGGGATTTGGATATCATATTATTAAAAGAAGAATACCTAAAGGCTTTGATATTTTTGAAGAGGAATTTTAAAAAATTAAATTTTATTTAATATGCTATTGGTTACTTCATATTCTGATGTACTAAACAAATATTTATAGTTATACAGTAGCACCAGAATCTAAAAAAATGGACTATTAGCAAAACGTTAAGAAAAACACTAAAGCTATGAGCATCAATCCTGATGCTCCAGAATTCAATTCCGACCGGTCTGTGACCTGTTGCTTACGCAACTTATTTATCTTATGGTGTGGTAATCAGTCCACTTCGCCTTGCCACAATAATATATAACAGAATCGTA
>JADFUO010000237.1 GCA_015222115.1 Bacteroidota bacterium
CCGTTCCTGCACTTGCCCTTATTGTTATCCTGTCGGAAATATCATATTTTAAAGCTATTCGCGGACTTACGCTATTTTGGTCAAACTTGGTTTTAGGAAAAAAAGTTGTATCAAAAATTTGTTTGTCAGCTAAATATTCTTCTTCAGAATGATGCATGTCAAATCTTACACCCGGAACAACCGTAAACTTTTCTGTTACGCTCCATTCATCCTGAACAAAAACACCGAATTCTTTTGCTAATTTATGACTTGTTGATTTGTAAGATTCTCCTACCCATTCACTCAGAGTATCAACAACAACATACATCCCCGACTCTTCCAATTTATCAAAAAGGCCCTGAACACCAAAGAGTAAATGATGATTTTTTAGATTTAATCTGTAAGTTAGAGTTGTAGTTACGGAATTTTCATCAGCAAGATACGGACGCATATTTCTTATATCAGGCACGCTGTCGTTATGAGTGTCCATATAATCACACAAATACGAATCGTTTGTGGCATTTCTGTTATGCTTGATATAAGCCACTGAAAAATTTATTTCTGAATTGTCTTTTATTTTTTTATTGTAAGAAAGTTGTGAAACATACCTGTTGGTTGTAATATTTTCCGTTCCATCGGTAAAAGGATTTTTATAATAATCATCGTCAATTATTCCGCCTTGACGTGTTTCAAATAAATAATTTCCTCTTAAAACAAGCTTATCATTTTTTGAAAAGATATCTTTTACAAATAATCCAAAGCCGGCATTATTAAGATTTGTTTCAACTCTATCGGAAATTCCGTCTTTGTGCTTTACTTCTTCTCTTGTAGTTCCTTCGCCGGTTTCATCAATTACATCACCTGTAAGTTTTTGAGCGTAAACATTCAGTCCGATATTTCCTTTTTCATTTCTGATTGATGAAAAAATATCATATTTATTAGTGTTGTAATTACCAAATTGCAAGCCCACTTTTGTAACAGGCTGATAGGAAGGTTCTTTTGTGATGATATTAATTGCTCCGCCAATAGCACCGCTTCCATAAAGAGCAGACCCGGCACCTTTTACAACTTCAACTCTTTCAATGTTGTTTGTGCCGATTTGCTGCAAAGCATAAATACTTGCTAAGCCCGAATACATTGGTTGCCCGTCAATTAATATTTGAGTATGCTCAGATCCTAATCCCTGCATTCTGACCATCGAAAAATTACAATACTGGCATTGCTGCTCAACCCTGATGCCCGGTATTCCTTCCAATACCTGAAATAAATCATTTGCATTTTTTGTTTCAATTTCTTTAGCAGTTATAACTTCCGTTCTTACCGGGACATCTTTTATGTAATGCTTTGTTCTTGTTCCTGTTACAACAATTTGTTCAAGCTTTAAAGCGTCTGCTTCCAACTCAAAAAACAATTCCGTAACCTTACCTGCTTTCATTTCAACTTCTTTTTCCTGTGTTTTATAACCCATTGCCTGAGCAATAATTATTACTTTTCCGACAGGCAAATTTGCTAACTTAAAATGACCTGTGGCATCTGTCATTGTGCCTTTGTTTGTTGCTTTTACAACAATATTTACATAAGGAATATGCTCACCTTTGCATTTCACGTCACCGAACAACATGGCGTCTGTTTTTTCCTGTGATAATGAGTTTAAGCTAAAAAACAGTAAAACGCTTATTATTGAAATTGATATAATATTATTTTTCATTTGTGTTTATATTTTTGATTTTGAATATTTTATTTGATTTTTAATAATAGTTTATTTATTACAATACGATTATTGTATTATCATGAAATAAATATTATCTATCTGTTAAAGAATAGAATAAGCTATACTAAGTGTCTGTCTATAATGTCAGATGAATTCAAATAAAATGAATAATGAACACCCCGATATGCTAAAGCTACGGGACAGGCTGATTTTAGATTTAAGATTTTCAATAACTTCGTAAATCAGAAATCGTTAATCGTTATTCTAAAATCAAAAAAACACTTACTTTATGGACGAACACTTCAAAAATCCGGGAGGTCCCCTGTAAACGTTAGGATATTGATATTTGTATGTAGAAAATACTTTATTTGGCTGATAACCAATTATC
>JADFUO010000238.1 GCA_015222115.1 Bacteroidota bacterium
ATCTACCGCCCGTTAGGTGAGAGCTTTGAAGTAAAAAAACAAAAAATAAACGAAATTGCTTATCTGAAAAAAGTTAAAGTTTCGGGTGATACTCTAATTGTTGAAGTGAGTAATAAGGCAAAAGAATTCAGGTTTATAGGTCAAAATGGTCAAATAAAAAAAACAGTAGCTGATACAAAACATGCAAAGTATAAAATCAAACCTGAAGATACTTATATTCGTACTGAAATTATTTTTCCGAACAGAAATGTTTTTTATTTAAATCCTGTTTTCAGATATAAAGGCGATAAACAGGAAAAACCCCGGCTTGCCGAAATTGATTTATATAAAACCTGGCTGCTCAGAATAGTTGGCTTTGCAACTGTTATTTTTGTAATAATTAATATTATTTATTTTAGAAGAAAAAATAAATTTGGAAGACAAAGAAAATAAAATAAAGAAAACATTAATCTGGCTGATAATAATTTCAACTGTTATCAGGGCATTTATTGCCGGCTTTATTGAGCTTGGTAACGACGAAGTTTATTATTGGACTTATGCCCTGTATCCCGACTGGAGCCATTTTGACCACCCTCCGATGGTAGGATTTTTTATCCAGATGTTCTCATTTAATTTGCTTTTTCAGGATGAAATTTTCTTGCGTCTGAGTTCAATTATTTTCGGTTCAATTAACACATGGCTTATATTTTTAATTGCGAAAAAGTTAAAAAATTCAATCACGGGTTTATATGCTGCTTTATTATTTACAGCTTCAATTTATTGTTTTGTAATTTCAGGGATATTTATTTTACCTGATACTCCCCAGGTTCTTTTCTGGTTGTTAAGTATGTATTTTCTTTTAAATTCTTTGCCTGATAAAAGTTCTTCAAAAAAAAGCCGGAATTATTTATTGCTTGCCGGAGTGACAATAGGTTTGGGGATGCTCTCAAAATATACTTCTGTTTTTTTATGGTTTGGTGCAGGTTTGTATATTTTATTTTATAACAGAAACTGGCTAAAAAGTAAAACCATTTATCTCTCGGTTTTGGTGTCTTTAATTTTGGTTTTGCCAATCTTTATCTGGAATATTCAAAACGATTTTATAAGTTTTACTTATCAGGGTGAACGTGTTGATGTTTCGGGAAGTATGTTGAGGTTAGATTATTTTGCAATTGAATTTTTCGGTCAGATATTTTACAATAATCCTGTAAATTTTGTAATTATTATTTTTGCTTTGGTTGCAATCATCAGAAAAAAGAAATTTTTAAATTCACAACATGTAAGATTACTTCTGTTTTTGAGTTTACCTTTGATTTTTACGTTTCTTGTATTTTCTTTGTTCAGAAGCACACTTCCTCACTGGTCAGGACTTGCCTATTTGAGCCTGATATTAATAGCTGCTGCTTATTTGGAGGAGCTTTCGGTTAAGAAGCTAAAAAAAGTTTTATTTCCGGTACCAATACAATTTTCAATTTATTTTTTAATAATTATTTTGATATTTGGATTAGGACAAATTAATTATGGTTGGTTAAATATTGATAAATCAACTAATGTAAAAATTTTGGGTAAAAATGATTTTTCGCTTGATATGTATGGCTGGGAACAATTAGGTGAAAAGTTTTCAAACATAGTTGAGCGTGATAAAAAACAAAATTTAATTGATACGAATGCAGTGATAATTTCGTATCGCTGGTTTCCGGCAGCCAATCTTGATTATTATGTTGCCCTGCAATTAAATAAAAAAGTTCTTGCAATAGGCAGTCTCGAACGGATCCATAAATATGCATGGATAAATAAAAAAAGAGGAGGTTTTTACAAAGGCATGGATGCTTATTTTATAACCACAAGCCGGGATTTTAAAAACCCTTATGATTTATATGAGAATTATTTTGAAAAAATTGAACCGGCTGATACAATTCCGATTATCAGAAACTCAAAAAATGTGAAGAATTTTTTTGTTTTCAGGATGATTGATTTACAAAGGATTCCGGCAAAATAGAATTGAAATTTTTTAAAGATTGGATTTATTAGTTTGACTTTTGATTATAAAGAGTATTTGAGAGATAAAATAACTAATTTTACATTTTGATATAAAAATACTAACAGGTATGGAAAATGCTTTCACTTTCTCAATCATAAAAGGAATGAATGTTAATGCAATGGTATATAAAAAACAATAAACTCACTATTATTTTGAAATAATGAAACCAGCACTCTATTCGGAAAAGCTTACCGCAAACAAGGCTCAATGTAAATTATGCCCTCATAATTGTAAAATAAATGACGGGAAAACAGGAATTTGTTTGGTAAGAAAAAATATTAACGGGGAATTGTTCTCCGAAAATTACGGTAAAGTATGTTC
>JADFUO010000239.1 GCA_015222115.1 Bacteroidota bacterium
AAGATTAAACCGTTTTTTTGAGATTAAATCCTTTAAATTCTTTTCTAAAGGTTTTATATTTTTCATTCCATAAAATATTGGAATTTCTTTTTTTTCATATAATTCTTTCGCTCCGAGATCTATGATTAGTTTCAGATTGAGTTGAGCTTCATGATAAGGCGAATGTCTTCGTGAAAGCCTGATAATTTTATTGCAGGTATTCCAGTGGTACAAACGACCTGTTGTTCCAAACCTGTAAGGTATTTGAGCTTTTTTTGCAACCTCTGCAATTAGTTTGTCGGGGAAAACATGTATGATGGCATCAGCTTTAATTTGCTTTATGGAAGAAATAATATTTTTCTTGTCAAGTTTTTTTATTTCGTCCCAATCTGCAAATTCATCAATGTTTATTGATATATTAACAATTTCACGAGTATAAGAATTACCTAAAAATATTATTTTACAGTCAGGGTGCAGCTTTTTTAAAACTCCTGCTACCGGTAATGTTAAAACTACATCACCAATACTATCTGTTCTGCTGATAATGATTTTTTTAAATTCCATAAAATAGCGAAGGTATTATACTGAAACGCATCCATACGGACTTGTTACACATCGTAAACTTTACTTATTTAGTAAAAAACATCTTACTGATCTTTAGCAATTTTTGTTCTAATAATCTTGTATTCTCGTTCAGTTACAGTTTACTTTTTTTGCTGATGTAGTTTTATTAATTTATAGTATTTTAAATATGTTGCTTTTGCTGAATATTTACAAATAATATATCCCAGACGACCATCTAAAAATCCTAAATTAAGCAGGTAATCACGGATAAATTTAAAGAGAGGGCTAAAAAATAATTTGAAATAATTCGCTTTTTTACCTGTATCAAATAATGCTTTTGAAGAAATTTCGGTAAATTTTTCAACTTGTTTAATATGGTCATCTAAAGTGTAATATGAATAATGTAAAATATCACCTTTTAGGTGAGCGGTTTTAGTACCTGTTTTTAATACAAATTCATCATGAGGGTTCACACCTGTCCATTTTCCGAGTGTGCTGTCAAACAATCTAAGTTTTTTATCAGGATACCATCCGCCGTGTTTTATCCATTTACCGCAATAGTTTGTAAGACGGTTCATGGTATATCCGTCAAAATTCCAATTTTCTTTAACTTTTAATATTGATTTCTTTAATTCTTCCGAAAGGGCTTCATCAGCGTCAAGCGACAGTATATAAGGAAATTTCGCCTGACTTGAGGCATAAATTTTTTGTTCAATATAACCCTCAAATTCATGCAGTATAAATCTGACATTTTCCGATTCACAAATTTGTCGGGTTTTATCAGTTGAAAACGAATCAACAACTACAATTTCATCCGCTATATTCTTAACGGAATCAATACAGCGTCCGATATTTTTCTCTTCATTTAAAGTTATTATAACAACTGATAGCTGTGGCATATATCCTTGAATTCAAAATTACTGAAATACAAAGATAAAAATTACAGGGAAATACGGTTTTATTTTTTTTATTCAGACCCTTCCAGGTTCTGCGAACTCCGGAAGGTCTTTTCCGTCTTAACCTTCCAGCGTCTTTCAGACCTGGAAGAGTTTTAAAATCAGGAATATCAAACAACCTTTTTACTCCAGTTCCCCTTTTTTAAATACAAATATGACAATCCGCCAAGTAATATGAAATAAACATATTCGGCACACCAGATAATTTCAATTGATTGCTTAAATATAACTGCGCTAAAATAAGTATATATCATGTATATTACAATTGTAATAAACTCAATAAGTAAGGCAATATTAGTATTTGCCGTTCCCGAAACACCACTGAACAAAATAACACTTATGGAAAATAAAACAAGTGCGCCTGTAATAACATATAAAACGGGTATGGTTTCGTTTATTAACCCAACATTTGAAGTATAAATTGAAACTAATAAACGAGGAAAAGTAACTGTTAATATAATAATTATTATTGTACTGAAAAAACTAAGATTAATTACTTTTTTTATAACAGGTATTACTTTATGAACCAATCCTTTCCCAATTGTATTACTTACAAGCGTATTAGTAGCAGAACTGAATCCCCATAGCGGTATCATTAAAATCAAATAAATACTTCTGATAATATTGGAAATGGCAAGCGGTCGTTCACCGCTTTTTTCAATTATCATAAAAAAAGCAAACCAGCCTGCCATTGAAACAAAATATTGAAGCATTATAAAAACAGATATTTCAAGTGTTTTGTTTATTATCCGCACGTTTAATTTTGGGAAAATAAATAGTCGGTACTTTTTTATATCAATTCTAACAAGGGTATAACCAATAAAAAATAATACAGAAGTTCCTTCGGCAACAACAGAAGCTAAAGCAGCGCCCCCAATACCCATTTCGGGAAATCCATAATTACCAAAGATTAATAAATAATCTAACAAAATGTTCACAATTGCCATGATGACAGCACTATAGGTAAGCACTTTGGTTTTTATTATTCCTACATAAAATGCTCTGAAAGTCACATTTATAAAAGCAAAAACAATTCCCCAAATCCTGTAATCCAGATAAATTATGCTTGCCTCGTAAACTGCATTCGACTTAATAAACTGCTTTAAAAATACTGGAGATAAAAATTCAATTAGAAAAAATATCGAAATCCCAAGAATAATAAGGAAATAAAACCCATGATCAACTAAAATACCAATATCCTTATAATTTCTTTCTCCGTTTCTTCTGCCAATCAGAATTTGTGTACCTATTCCAAAACCGAATCCTAATGTGAATATAGAAAAATAAAATAATCCTGCAATTGCCGATGCCCCTAATTCAACCTCTCCAACTCTTCCTAAAAAAGCCGTATCAATAACATTAATCAGGTTTTGAGCTAACAAACCCAAAATTATCGGAAAAGAAATCTTCCAAATATTTTTGTATGAGGTTATATAGTATTTCAAAACTTTACTGAAATTAAAATAATAATGAGTC
>JADFUO010000035.1 GCA_015222115.1 Bacteroidota bacterium
ATATAAATTTTCGGGATATGAACATAACGACTCGTACTGGTTTGATGTGGGTAAAAAAGAAAATTTAGCAGAAATTGAGAAAAATGAAAGCATTTCTAAATAAAACCGCAGAATATATTTTTAAAAACTTCGGGAATGATTTATCTGAGTTGTGTATTGTTCTTCCGAACAGGCGTGCCGGATTGTTCCTGAAAAAATATCTGGCTACATACATCAATAAAACAATATGGTCACCTGAAATTTATTCAATTGAAGATTTTATCGTTAAAATATCAGGTTATCAAATAATTGACCCAATATCACTTCTATTCGAATTCTACGAAATTCATAAAAAAATCGAAGGTAAAAAGGCACAGGATTTTGAAGAATTTTTGAACTGGGCTCAGGTTCTTTTGCATGATTTTAATGATATTGACCAATACCTTGTTAACTCCGCAGATATTTTCAGTTATTTAACCGACACTAAAGCAATTTCTCTCTGGAACCTTGATGACAAACCTTTAACCGATTTTGAAAAAAGTTATTTGCAGTTTTACAATTCCTTATCACAATATCATGAACTTTTAACAAATCACTTAATCAATAAAAAGCTTGTTTATCAAGGATTAGTATACAGAAAAACTACTGAAAACATCAATGAAATTTTACAATCAATTTCGTGGAATAAAATAATTTTTGCTGGATTTAATGCATTAACAACAGCCGAAGAAAGTATTATTTTTTCGTTTACAGATACCGGTATTGCTGAAGTTTTATGGGATGCCGATGAGTATTACCTGAAAAAAGATAAAAATAAAATTACTCAACCCGAAGCAGGCAGATTTCTTAATAAATACTTCAACAACCGCAGATTCAAAGAATTTAAGTGGGTTAGTACTGATTTTTTAAATAGCGAAAAAAATATTAATGTTATTGGCATTCCTCAAAACATCGGACAAGCAAAAGTTTGCGGACAAATACTTACAGACTTTACAAAAAACAATAAAATTTTGCATGAAACCGCAGTAGTGCTTGCAGATGAGAATTTACTAATTCCGGTTTTAAATTCCATTCCCGAAAACATTAATGATTTTAATGTTACTATGGGCTTGCCATTAAAACTCTCTCCCCTTTTTAATTTATTTGATAATATTTTTACTCTTCACGAAAATGCTGAAAGAATCAGAAAAACCAAAGAATCCGCTCAACAAAGATTTCATATCAGGGATATTATTAAAATTCTGCAACATAATTATATTTCTGGTTTATTTGACAATTTATGCGAAGATGAATTTCCCCAACTCAATAAAATTATTAAAGAGCTTATTACTTCAAATAAAATATTTTTTACAAGTGGAGAAATCAAATCAGCATTTATTTCATCTTCATTTTTAAAATTAAATATTATTGAAAATTTAATATCAAACTGGAAACAACAACCGGTGCTTGCATTGGAAAATTTCTCAAACATCATCAGGCATTTAAGAGAAATATTTATTTCGCTGAAAAGCAATAGCGATTATGATTATAAAATTGAACTGGAATATCTTTTTAGTTTTTCTAAAATAATCAAACGTATTAATAGTATTATCAGCGATTATGATTCAATAAAAACCATAAAAACACTACGGAATATTTTTAACCGGATTGTTGCTTCAACACAAATACCATTTTACGGAGAACCCCTGAAAGGCTTACAAATTATGGGAATGCTTGAAACCCGTACGCTGGATTTCAATAACCTGATTTTGTTATCGGTAAATGAAGATATTATCCCTGGAGGAAAAAACACAAATACATTTATTCCGTTTGATATTAAAAGAAAATTCGGTTTACCAACCTACAACGACAAAAATGCAATATTTGCCTACCATTTCTATCGTTTGCTACAGAGAAGCGAAAACATTCACCTTCTTTACAACACCGAACCGGACAACCTTGGAGGCGGCGAGAAAAGCAGGTTTATCAATCAAATTATTAATGAATTGCCAAAATATAACTCCAAAATTAAAATCAGTGAAAAACTATTTTCACTACCTCCTGTTAAAGATAAAATAAGCCACAGTATAAAAATTCCAAAAACTCCCGACATAATAAAATTGCTTAAAGATAAAGCTATAAATGGGTTTTCGCCAAGCTCAATCAATTCTTTTATAAATTGTCAGTTGCAGTTTTATTTTAAGGAAATTGCCGGTCTAAGTGAAGCCGATGAAATTGAAGAAACTATAGATGCTGCCAAACTCGGAACTATAATACATGAGGTTATGAAAGAGCTTTATAAACCTCATGTAAACAAAATTTTAAAAACGGAAGATGTTAAAAATATGCTTCCTGTAGTTAATTCCTTAACTGATAAAATTTTTAAAAAACACCACAGTAGCGGCGATATAAATTATGGAAAAAATCTTTTGATTTTAAATGTGGCATACAATTATATTACTAATTTTTTAAAAAAAGAAATTCAGGAAATAAACAGAATTGAAAAACAAGGAAATTTTCTTAGCATTAAGTTTATTGAAGAAAAATTTATTACAACAATTAAATTGAACGACCCATTAAATTCCGACAAAGAAACTATTATTAATTTAAAAGGCACAATTGACAGGATAGATAAAATTGAAGATTCATTAAGGATTATTGACTATAAATCAGGCAGAACCGACCCCAAAGAACTAAAAATAATAGAATGGGAACAGTTGGCAACTGAAAGCACGCTTGGCAAAAGTTTTCAGTTATTGTTTTATTCATGGTTATTTCAAAAAAACAATCCTATTGATTTTTCCAATATTGTTCCGGGAATTATCTCTTTTAGAAATTTAAGTAAGTGGCTCATGAAGATATCTATTCCTTTCTCAAATAGCAATCAAAAGGAAAAAAATGATATAAATACCGAAGATCTCAGTGAATTTGAAAAAATCTTAAAGAAAATTATTTACGAAATATTTAACACGAGCCATCCATTTGAACAAACGATTAACATTGATGATTGTAAGTATTGTCCGTTTAAAAGTATTTGTAATCTTTAATCTTTTTATCCTAAATTATTGTAATAAATTTTCCAATAAAAAATCCGTCATACGTTTATATAAATGCATTGTTGTGTTCCCACCATATATACCATGATTTTTGTTTGGATATAATTGCATTTCAAATTGCTTATTGGCATTAACAAGGGCGGTTATAAGATCCATAGAATTCTGATGATGGACATTATCATCAGCCATACCGTGTACAAGCAAATATTTACCTTTTAATTTATCAACATGGTTTATCGGTGAGTTATCATCATACCCTTCGGGATTTTCCTGTGGAGTCCTCATAAATCTTTCAGTATAAATATTATCGTAATATCTCCAGTTAGTTACAGGTGCAACAGCTATACCAACACTAAAAAAGTCTGCCCCTTTAGTCAAACAAAGTGTTGACATATAACCTCCATAGCTCCAGCCAAAAATCCCTATTTTTCCGGGATCAACATAATCAAGAGTACCAAGATATTTTGCTGCTTCAATTAAATCAATAGTTTCGTATTTACCCAATTGCAAATAAGTCATCTTTTTAAATTCTTCGCCCCTTGCTCCTGTTCCCCTGTTATCAACCGACACTATCATTATTCCTTTTTGTGCCAGCAACTGGTACCATAAATTTCCACCCCATCTATTACGGACTGTTTGTGAACCGGGTCCTCCATATACATACATTAACACAGGATACTTTTTCGTCGGGTTAAAGTTAACCGGCAATATCCTCCAGCCGTTTAATTCAACTCCTTCTGAAGTGTTGAAACTAAAAAATTCCTTTTTGCTGTAACTATATTCTTTTAATCTTTCAATTAATGCGTCATTATCCTTTAACACCCTGATCTGTTTCCCATTGGCTTTATTAACAGTTATGTATGGAGGTGTATTTGCATCGGAATAAGTATTAACATAATATTTATAGGTAGAACTGAAACTTGCGCTATTAGTTCCTTGCCTTTGTGATAATCTTGTTTTATATCCGTCAAGCCTCACAGCATATAGATCACGGTCCAAAGGCGATACTTCTGCCGAAATATAAAAAGCCAATTGTTTTTTCTCGTCATAACCCAGCAAATCTGTAACATCCCATTTACCCTTTGTCAATTGCCTGACTAATTCCCCATCCATATTATAAAGATATATATGGTTAAAACCGTCTTTTTCGCCGGTAAACAAAAAATGAATATTATCATCAAAGAATATTAAATTATCATAATTGCTATCATCAATATAATATTTGTTTTCTTCTGTATATAATATTCTTGAATTTCCTGTTTTAACGTTATTTAATAATATTTCAAGTTTATTCTGCAATCTGTTCAGACGGAAAATTGCGAGGACATTCGGATCAGTAGTCCATTTGATACGCGGAATATATTGGTCAATTTCTTCGCCGATATTCATTTTTTCTGTTGATTTTGAATCTAAGTCATAAACAAAAATTTCAACAACCGAATTATCTTCACCTGCTTTGGGGTATTTGTATTTATATTCTTCAGGATAAAGGTCACCGAACATTGTCAGGCAGTATTCTTTAACATTGCTTTCATCAAAACGGTAAAATGCAATTTTTGCTCTATCTGGCGACCAGAAAAAAGCTTTTGTAAAACTGAATTCTTCTTCATAAACCCAGTCGGTTGTTCCATTTATTATATGACTAAATAAGCCGTCTTTTGTTATCTGTTCTTCATTACCGGTTTCTAAATTTTTTATAAATAAATTATTATCTCTTACAAACGCAACCATTGAGCCATCAGGAGAAAAATCGGCTAAACGCTGTTTACCGTTTTCTGACAATTGTGATAATTTTTCATTTTGAATATTCCATATATAATAGTTTGATTTTGAGGAATGCCGGTAAATAAACTCGGTTTCAGTAGGTATTAATATTTTTTGTTCATCTTTACTGAACTTATAGCTCCTAAACCTAATATGGACTGTGTCTCCTTCGGGAATTAACCGGTTTGCAGTAACTATGGTTTTGATTATTTTACCTGATTTATAACTATATACATTTAACGAATCATTTTTTAATAACGTATAACTCTGACCGTCAGCCATAGATTTTATCCCATAAGCCATTTTAGGATAAAATTTTCCGCTTTGAAAAATATCTTTTAGTGTTAATTCTTTTTGTTCTGTTTGAGAATAAGAAAACTGGCTAAAAGTAAAAAATACTACACTGATTAAAATTGTATAAAAATTTCTTTTCATTGGGATTAATTTAAATTATGCGTACAAATATAAAAAATATTCTTAGGCAACCTTATAATCTTTTTTACTGTCCTAATAAGTGAATAAGTTAACAGTATCTTAAATATATCTTTATTGATAATATATTAATGATATTCAATAAAATGTATTTTACGAATTACGGTTTACGGATTACGGATTAAGTGTCTGGTCGTAATCCATAACGCAGTAAACTGCAAGATAAAAGATATCCATACGGACTCCTGAAGCGAAGCAAACCCGTCTGGGCGTTGGTCGAAAGTAAAAAG
>JADFUO010000036.1 GCA_015222115.1 Bacteroidota bacterium
ATATTGTTTCGGGTTACGGGTTTCGAGTTGCGGGATGCACGTAACTCGTATCTCGCAACTCGCAACAAAAATCGCTACTTGATTTCCCAATTGTAATTGGTTTATTTTCTACTCATTATGAAAATATCTAAACTAATTTCCGGCGGACAAACCGGAGTTGACAGGGCAGCACTTGATTTTGCCTTAGATAATCAAATTACTTGCTGTGGCTGGTGTCCGAAAGGCAGGATTGCTGAAGACGGAATAATACCGATAAAATATCCACTTACAGAAACATCAGGCTCAGATTATCGGGTAAGGACAAATCTTAATGTGAATGATACCGACGGGACACTTATATTTATCAATGGCTATATGGACGAAGGCACAAAATTCACAATGGATACTGCCGATGATTTGAAAAAACCCTGTTTTATTTACGACTTCTCAAAAACCCCGGAAAAAGAAAAATTATTAAACTGGTTATCTGAAAACAAAATTAAAATCTTAAATATTGCCGGACCAAGAGAAAGTAACTCGGTGGGGATATATGGATTGGTTTATGATGTGCTCAATAAAATCTTCTGAGATTGTTAAATTAATTTTTATTAATTTTGTATTTTTATTTTTTTACTAAACTTAGTATTACTTATAATGATAAAAATTGGAGAACATCCACTTACTTTAGATGATTTCAATAACATATTATACAATAAAGAGAAGATAAAGATTGACCCGAAAGCACTGGAAAAAGTTCAAAGCAACTTTAATTTTCTTGATAAATATTGTAAGGGTAAAGTCATTTATGGAATCAATACAGGATTGGGTCCTATGGCACAATACAGAATTGATGATAAAGACTGTATTCAATTACAATATAATACAATAAGAAGTCATTCATCCGGTACAGGAAACCCTATCCCTGATATTTATGTTAAATCGGCAATGATAGTCAGATTAAATAACTTTCTTAAAGGTTATTCAGGCATACATCCCGAAGTTGTGGAATTATTAAAAAATTTGATTAATAAAGATATTTATCCTCTAATTCCTGAGCATGGCGGAGTTGGTGCAAGCGGCGATTTAGTACAATTAGCACATCTTGCCCTTGTATTAATCGGCGAAGGCGAAGTTTCTTTTCAGGGGGAAATTCTTCCGACCAAAACAGTGTTTGCCCAAAATAATATTCACCCTGTCAAAATGCACTTACGAGAAGGACTATCGCTGATAAACGGCACTTCCGTGATGACAGGAATTGGATTGATTAATTCTATTTTGGCTAAAAATCTTTTAAATTGGGCTATACTGGCTTCAGCAATGATAAATGAAATTGCAGTATCTTTCGACGACCATTTCTCAAAAGAACTAAATAATGTAAAATTACACGAAGGACAAATTAAGGTTTCTGAAATTTTCAGAATAATCTTAAAAAGCAGCAAATTAATCCGAAAAAGAGAAGACCACTTTTTTAATAATCATATTAGTGATTATTTATTGAAAGAAAAAGTGCAGGAATATTACTCGCTTCGCTGCGTTCCGCAAATACTTGGACCTGTTTATGATACTATTGAAAACACTGAGAAAATTCTGATAAATGAAGTAAATTCTGTTAGTGATAATCCGATTATTGATAGTGAGAATAATAATGTATATCATGGTGGAAACTTTCATGGAGATTATGTGTCGCTTGAAATGGACAAGTTAAAAATCGCTATTACAAAGTTATCTATGTTATGCGAGCGACAATTGAATTATCTTTTAAATGACAAATTAAATAACAAGCTGCCACCTTTTATCAATCTTGGAAAACTTGGACTGAACTTTGGTATGCAGGGAATTCAGTTTACTGCTACATCAACTGTTGCCGAGAATCAAACATTATCATTTCCCATGTATATTCATAGTATTCCTAACAATAATGATAATCAGGATATTGTTAGTATGGGAACTAATGCCTCTCTTATTACAAAACAAATAATTGAAAACTCATACCAGGTAATTACCATTGAACTTATTGCAATTCTTCAGGCAATAGATTACTTAAAAATTGAAGATAAATTATCAGGATATTCAAAAACTACTTTTACTAATTTACGAAAAATCATACCTAAGTTTAAAGAAGATTCTCCGAGATATAAGGATATTCAAAATGTTAAGAATTTTTTAATGGAGTATAAATTAGAATTTTAATGTTTTTAAATTTTTTTCAAAATGAAATACGCTCTAATTACAGGAGGTTCAAGAGGAATTGGCAGAGCCATAAGCCTGAAGCTCTCAGAAATGGGTTATTATGTATTGATAAATTTCCTTTCTAATATTAAAGAAGCCGAAACCACACTCGGATTAATCAAAGATGCCGGGGCTTCGGGCGAGCTAATGCAATTTGATGTTTCAAAGCAGGATGAAGTTGAGAAAGTATTGGAAGTATGGAAAAAACAACATGAAGATCAATATATTGAAGTTCTGATAAATAATGCCGGGATACGAAAAGATATGTTATTAATGTGGATGGAAAACGAACAATGGTTTGATGTACTGAACACTAATCTTAACGGTTTCTTTTTTGTTACGAGAATGTTGTTAAAAGATATGCTGATAAAGAAATACGGAAGAATTGTAAATATTGTTTCTTTATCAGGAATAAAGGGTTTGCCCGGACAAATTAATTATTCGGCAGCTAAGGGAGGAATTATTGCTGCAACAAAGGCGCTGGCACAAGAGATCGGGAAAAAGAAAGTAACGGTTAATGCGGTTGCTCCTGGATTTATCAGGACAGATATGACAGAGGACTTAAACGAAAAAGAATTTAAGCAATTAATTCCGCTTAACAGATTTGGAACACCCGAAGAAGTTGCAGAAGTTGCCGGATTTCTTGCTTCTGAAAAGTCATCTTATATTACAGGTGAAGTAATTTCGGTTAATGGGGGGTTATATACCTAATGCAGTAAACTGCAAGATAAAAGATATCCATACGGACTCCTGAAGCGAAGCAAACCCGTCTGGGCGTTGGTCGAAAGTAAAAAG
>JADFUO010000240.1 GCA_015222115.1 Bacteroidota bacterium
CATCTGGTTGGAAGGACCAGTAAATTTTGTCTTTAAAGGAGAAATAAATTATACAGATATTTTATAAAAACAACATGACTTCAAAAAACATTACTCTTCGCGCTCTTGAACCATCCGATGTTAATCTGCTCTACAAATGGGAAAACGACACTTCAATTTGGCATTTAAGCAATACCCTCACTCCTTTTTCAAGATTTGTTTTGGAGCAATATTTATTAAATTCAGAAAAAGATATTTTCACTAACAAACAACTTAGGTTGATGATTGATGTTACAGAAGCAGATAAAAAAGTTAAAACCATCGGAAGTATTGATCTTTTTGATTTTGACCCAAAAAACAAAAGAGCAGGAATTGGGATATTAATAATAAAAGAAGAAAGGGAAAAAGGTTTTGCTTCAATAGCTTTGGATTTATTAATCAAATATACTTTTGAGACTTTAGACCTGCATCAGGTTTACTGTAATATTCCATATTATAACGAAATAAGTTTAAATTTGTTTAAAAAGAAACATTTTAAAATAATCGGAGTAAAAAAGGACTGGATTATAAAAAATGGAAAATGGATAGATGAATATATGTTGCAACTTGTTAATAACAATCAATAATAAATAAAAATATATCTTTGTAAATTAATTTAAAAAAGGCTAAGGCTGAGGCTGAGGCTGAGGAAAAATTAAAATATGGCTTATAAAGATTTTATCCCGAGTACTCGGGACCTGTATGGCAAAAAGCTTTCAAGCTACTGATAGAAGTTTATCGGCTTACTAAATTTTTTCCAAAGGAAGAAAGATATGGGATGATTTCTGATATTAAAAGATCAGCAAATTCTGTGGTACATAATATTGCCGAGGGATTTGGGAGATATGAAAAAAGGGATAAAACAAGATTTTATAAAATTTCCAGGGGAAGCTGTTATGAGATAATAAGCCAAACACTTGTTTCTTTAGCTTTAAAATACATAAATCAAGATGAAAAAATAAATTTAGTGACTGGGTACAGGGAAGTGATTAATGAATTAGATTCAATGATAAAATCTATCGAAAACAGAAAAAATCCTTAGCCTAAAAAACAATAGCATAAAGATAATAACATCCTGAGTATTCGGGATATATCAGTATATAATTTTAAAATTCCGATATAATAAATTAAATGGCTTATTATCATACAAAATACAACATCGGCAAAAGGAGAAAAAAATCTAAATTTCATAGATTCGTTATTTATACGTTAACCTTACTCATTATTGCAGTTTTGATTATCGGATACTTATTATACAAAATAATTTATCATCAGAATGTATGGATATGCGAAAATGAGAGTGTAGCGATTTGTATTCCGACCAATTCAACTTTTGAAAATGTAAAAAAAATTCTATATGAAAAAGGTATTATAATTCACAGAAATAATTTTGAATGGCTGGCTATAAAGAAAAAATATCCTGATAATATTAAACAGGGTAAATATCTTATTAAAAATAGAATGAGTAATAATGAATTGATTAATTTACTCAGATCCGGCAAACAGGAACCTGTGAATTTAATTTTTAATAATATCAGAACTAAAGAACAACTTGCAAAAAATATTTCCAGACAGATTGAATCCGATTCAGCATCAATTATTAAATTACTTAATGACTCAACATATATTTCTCAATTTGGTTTGTATCCCGAAATAGTAACAACTATTTTTATACCAAATACTTATAAAATTTTCTGGGATGTTACTGCCGAACAATTTATTGAAAGAATGCACCTTGAGTATAATAAATTCTGGAATCACCAAAGGCAAAAAAAAGCCGATGAGCTTGAAATGACAATTCCTGAAGTTATAACTCTTGCCTCAATAATTGAAAAAGAAACTCAGAAAAATGATGAAAAACCAATTATTGCCGGTGTTTATATTAACCGTTTGAAACGCGGCTGGCGTTTGCAGGCAGACCCGACACTTATTTATGCACTTGGCGATTATAATATTAGAAGGGTTCTTAACAACCACAAAGAAATTGATTCACCATATAATACTTATAAATATAGAGGTTTGCCACCAGGACCTATTTGTATTCCCTCAATTTCATCAATTGATGCAGTATTGAATTATGATAAAAACAATTACCTGTATTTCTGTGCCAGAGATGATCTTTCAGGATATCATGCTTTTGCAAGAACCAATACTCAACATAGCCTGAATGCAAGGAAATACAGGGAAGCATTGAATAAGTTAAAAATCTGGAAGTAAACAGAAAGGAATGATGGAATACTGGAATATTGTAATTATAATATAACTAAACTAAGTAACTGTTTTATCATTATTACAACGACTAAAAGAAGTCCGTATGGATATTCCAGTATTCCAAATTTTTTATAGATGGTAAAAACAAATGAATAACTGAATTTTATCATATTTCTATTGAACCGAATAGTTACAAGTTTTGAAAATCAAACATATATCATATACAATTGTTTTAATAATATTTCTATTAAATAATTGTACTTACTCCCAAAACGATTCCACTGACAATATCTTCTATCCTGAAAAAATTAATAAGAAGAGATTAACTGCTGTTATTGCTACAGGAAGTGCTTTATATGTCGGCTCAATGATTGGATTATACAGCATGTGGTATAAAGATTATCCTAAAACTACTTTTCATTTTATAAACGATAATAATGAATGGCTTCAAATGGATAAAATGGGACATATTTTCACTTCATACTATTTAGGAAGAATTGGTTACGAATCATTACGATGGTCGGGTGTTAACGAAAAAAAATCCACTTGGTACGGAGGGATGCTGGGTTTTACTTTTTTAATGACCGTAGAGATATTTGATGGATTTTCAGCCGAATGGGGTGCTTCAACAGGTGATATAATTGCCAACGGACTTGGGACAGCTTTATTCATCGGGCAGCAATTGGCATGGAGTGAACAACGGTTTCTGGTTAAATTCTCTTTTCATCAAACAGAATATCCGCAATACCGCCCTGACTTGCTGGGAAAAAATCTGATCCAGGAAATTATTAAAGATTACAACGGCGAAACTTTCTGGCTTTCAGGTAATATTCATTCATTTTTAAGGAAAGAATCCAAATTTCCAAAATGGTTAAATGTTGCCTTTGGGTATGGTGCAGAAGGAATGACAGGAGCAACCAGCAATCCGCCAGAATATGAGGGACAACCGATACCGCAATTTGACCGTTATAGACAGTTTTATTTTTCACTCGATGTGGATTACACAAGAATCAAAACAAGGTCAAAAGTTTTAAAAGTATTTTTTACTGTAATCAGTTTCATAAAAATACCTTTTCCAACTCTTGAATATAACACCAAAGACGGTTTGAAATTTCATTATTTATACTTTTAGAAATATGATTAAAACAATAATCTGGGATTGGAACGGAACACTTTTAAATGATATTGATATTTGTATAAATTCCATCAACATCCTTTTAGAACACCGCAATATTGAAAATTTAACTAAAGAAATATACAAGGAGATTTTTACATTTCCCGTTAAGGATTACTACAGCAAAGCCGGCTTTGATTTCACAAAAGAAGATTTTGATATTCCCGCAACAGAATTCATCAATATTTATAACCGTAGAATTATTGATGCAGATCTTTTTCAGGAAGTTACTTCTGTTCTTGAACACTTTAAAAACAGAAATTATCAACAACTTATAATTTCTGCTATGGAGCAGGATTCTTTGGTTAAATCAATTTTTGACAAAGGAATCGGCAATTATTTTACTCATATTTCGGGTGTCAACAACCATTATGCTGTAAGTAAGGTTGAAAATGCAAAAAATCTTATCAAACAGGTTAATATTAATCCACAGCAGGTTTGCATGATTGGTGATACAATCCACGATTATGAAGTAGCAGGCGAAATCGGATGCAATTGTATTATTGTTGCAAATGGTCATCAGTCGTATAAAAGATTAGAACCATTAAATTGCACTGTGGTCAACAAACTGACTGATGTTATTAAATGTTTCTGAGTTAATAATTATGTAAAATTGAGATTA
>JADFUO010000241.1 GCA_015222115.1 Bacteroidota bacterium
AAATTATTATTGGGAAAATTTATTATAAGAACGTAGCTTAGTATACTAATTCTTAACAGATTTGCGAAGTAAAGCTGTTTAGAAATAGTTATGCGTGCTGAATAGACCTTTAAAGTTTTTGCATTTCTATTCAGCATTAGTATAAATTGATTTAAAGAGAGGCTGAGGCTAAGGCTAAGGCTGAGGAAAAAAGAAAATGGTCTAATCGGTCTGATGGTTATTTTAATAAGTTTGTGAAAGATATTATTGCTGATAATCAGTTTATTAATTAAGCCGTTAGACCACTAATTAATAATTTCACGACTTCGCTCGAAATGACAAAAATAAGTTTTTATATCAAGTTTAACTTTTAACTTTATAATACTTCAGCAACTACAAAACTACTACCCCCAACAAAAACCATATCATTCATTCCGGCATTGTTCGTAGCTGTATTAAAGGCATCACGAACCGAATTGTATGCTTCTCCTTTAAGTCCGAAGATTTCTGCTTTATCTCTTAATATTTCCTGGTCTAATCCGCGTGGAATATTAGCTTTACAGAAGTAATATTTTGTTTCTTTCGGCAATAATTGAAGAATTGAATCAATATTTTTATCATTTACCATACCAAGAACAAAATGAAGCTTATTGAAATATGTATTTTTGATTTGTTCAAGTACACAGCGAATGCCGTCAATATTGTGAGCAGTGTCGCAGATTGTAAGTGGATTATGGTTTAAAACCTGCCAGCGTCCCATAATACCTGTGTTTGTGATAACATCGGCAATGCCTTCACATATTATCTGTTTATTAATCTTAAAATAATTTTTTAGCAGATCCAATGCCTGCAAGGAAGTAATAAGATTTTTTGTTTGGTAATTGCCTAGTAATGGAATATTTATTTTTTCGAGGAAAAGACGGTTGTCTTTCCAGACATCAAATGTATTTAAAGTTTTATCATTAGTTTCAATTTTATTAAGTTCAAAATGTTCATCTGCAAAAATTATCAGGGCATTTTCCGATTTGGCTTTTTTCAGAAAGATATTTTTTATAGCATCCTGGGTTTCTCCAATAACTACAGGTGTTTCAGGTTTGATAATAGCAGCTTTTTCTTTTGCAATTTTTTCAATGCTTTCACCTAAAAACTGAGTATGGTCAAATCCGATATTTGTAATGATTGAAAGTTCGGGATCGATGATATTTGTTGAATCCAGTCTGCCGCCCATTCCAACTTCAATTACAGCAATGTCAACTTTTTCATCAAAAAAATAATTAAATGCCATTACAACAGTCATTTCAAAAAATGAGGGTTTTATCTTTTCAAAACCTGACTTATATTTTTCAATAAAAGAACAAACATAATCTTCAGGTATTTTATCTCCGTTGATTCTAATTCTTTCCCTGAAATCCTTTAGATGAGGTGAGGTATAAAGCCCGACCTTTAATCCGGAGGTTTGAAGTACCGAAGCAATTAAATGAGCAGTTGAACCTTTACCGTTGGTTCCCGCAATGTGAATCGATTTGAAATTGTTCTGAGGGTTGTTAATAAGATTGCAAAAAGCAATTGTATTATTTAGATTAGCTTTATATGCAGCAGCACCAATACGTTGAAACATTGGCAACCGGCTGTACATATATTCAAAGGTTTGCTGGTAATTCATCCGGCAAAGATAAAATTGAAGAATGAATAATAAAAATTCTAAATCTAATTACTTTTCGAAATAATCTATTTCAGAAAGTCTTTTATAATTGTTATATCTCCACTGGGCATTCTTTTTACCAAGAGCATCCAATCTTACAGCTTCTTCAGGGAATGTTTTCTTTAAAGAAGAATATCTTACTTCTCCGTCAAGAAAGTCTTGGAACTTATCCCAATCAGGTTCTTTAGAATCAAGTATAAACGGATTTTTTCCTTCTTCTTCAAGCAATGGATTATGCCTGTAAAGATGCCAGTAACCTGCTTCTACAGCTCTTTTTTCTTCTTCCTGTGTTTTGCTCATGCCGGCTTTCAACCCGTGATTGATACACGGAGAATAAGCAATAATCAATGATGGTCCGGGATATGCTTCGGCTTCTCTTAATGCTTTAAGGAACTGTGATTGGCTTGCGCCCATTGCAACCTGAGCAACATAAACATAACCGTAAACCATTATCATTGCACCGAGGTCTTTTTTTCGTATCTTCTTACCTGATGCAGCAAATTTGGCAACAGCACCCACAGGGGTTGCTTTTGATGCTTGTCCGCCGGTATTTGAATAAACTTCGGTATCCATAACAAAGATATTAATATCCTCGCCTGAGGCAACTACATGGTCTAATCCTCCGTAACCGATATCATAAGCCCATCCGTCGCCGCCAAATACCCATACCGATTTTTTAATCAGGTATTGTTTCAAATTTAAAATTTCTTTAGCTACCGGGTCGGCTTCCTTTTCTAATAATGGAATAAGTTTTTTAGAAACTTCGGCAGATTTTTCTGCATTATCTTTTCCTTCAATCCATTCTTTAAATAAAGCTTTGGTTTCAGTAGAGATATTTCCATTGGCTTTTGACATGCGGTCGGCAATCCTTTCTCTCATTTTATTAACACCTGCTGCCATACCATAGCCATACTCGGCATTGTCTTCAAATAAAGAACTAGCCCATGCCGGACCGTGTCCGTCCTTCTTGTTAGGGCAATATGGTATTGCAGGCGCCGAACCACCCCAGATGGAAGAACAGCCCGTAGCATTTGAAATCATCATCCTTTCGCCGTATAATTGGGTAATTAATTTAACATAGGCAGTTTCTCCGCATCCGGCGCAAGCACCCGAAAACTCAAATAATGGTTGGGCAAACTGGCTGTTTTTAACTGATTTGGCCTTCGGAACAATATCATCCTTATAAGTAACATTATTAACTATATGATTCCAGTTATCAATTTCTTTTTCCTGTGTGCCCAAAGGTTTCATTATTAATGCTTTTTCTTTTGCAGGACATACTTCATAACAATTACTGCAACCTGTACAATCAAGCGGGCTGATCTGTATCCTGAAGCGAAGTCCTTCAAATGTTTTCTTAGGAATTGCTTCTAAAGTAGCTATTCCTTCAGGAAGATTTTTCATTTCATTCTTATCCAATAAGAATGGTCTTATTACTCCATGCGGGCAAACGTATGCACATTGATTACACTGGATGCAATTTTCAGGAATCCATTCTGGAACATTAACAGCAATTCCGCGTTTTTCCAAAGCAGTGGTTCCTGAAGGGAAGGTTCCGTCTTCCCTGCCTGTAAATGCACTTACGGGAATAGAATCACCCTGAAGCATATTTATAGGTTCAAAAATATTTTTTATAAAATTGTCAGTAGCCTTTTTCTGTGATTCCGGTCCTTCTATTTTAATTTCAATATTTGCCCATTCAGAAGGAATTTCAACCTTTATGACTTCACTGCCCTTATCAACTGCCGCATAGTTCATATTTACAATATTTTCGCCCTTTTTACCATAACTCTTAACAATGGCAGCTTTCATTTCTTTAACAGCGAGTTTATAGGGAATTACTTCTGAAACCTTAAAAAATGCTGATTGCATGATCGTATTTGTGCGGGTTCCCAGCCCGATTTTCTCGGCAATATCTGTAGCATCGATAATATAAAAGCTTATGTTATTATCCGCCATATATTTCTTCATGTAATCAGGTATTCTTTTCTTTGTTTCTTCAACATCCCAGATGCTGTTTAACAGAAATACCCCACCTTTTTTAAGTCCCTTAAGCATATGATATTTATTCAGATATGAAGGCACATGACAAGCAACAAAGTGTGGCGTCTCAACGAGATATGTTGATTGTATAGGATTATCACCGAATCTTAAATGAGAAACCGTAATACCGCCTGATTTTTTTGAATCATAGGCAAAATATGCCTGGGCATACTTTTCAGTAGAACCACCAATAATTTTAATTGAATTTTTATTTGCACCAACAGTACCATCAGCACCAAGACCGAAGAATTTTGCTTCAAATGTACCTTTTGGCACAATACTGATCTCAGGCAACATTGGCAATGAAGAATGCTTAACATCATCAACAATACTGATTGTAAAACGGTTTTTAGGTTCGGCTTGCTTAAGATTTTTAAAAACCGATAAAATATGAGCGGGTGTTGTATCTTTTGAGCTTAAGCCGTATCTTCCGCCGACAATCAAAGGAGCATTTTCTTTTTCGAAGAAAAGGTCTCTGATGTCAAGATACATAGGTTCGCCGGTAGCACCTATTTCTTTTGTTCTGTCAAGCACAGCAATTCTTTTTACTGTTTCTGGAAAAGCTTTGAAAAAATATTTTTCTGAAAATGGTCTGTACAGATGAACTGTAATCAAACCGACTTTTTCACCTTTAGCCATTAAATAATCAACAACTTCTTTAATGGTGCTTGTAACAGAACCCATTGCAATTAAGATATGTTCGGCATCTTTAGCTCCGTAATAATTAAATGGATGATATTCCCTGCCTGTAATTTTTTTAATTTCCTGCATATAATCTTCAACAATGTCGGGAATAGGGTCATAAAATCTGTCTGCTGATTCTCTTGACTGAAAATAAATATCGGGGTTCTGGGCAGTGCCTCTTGTAACGGGATGTTCAGGATTCAAAGCATTATCCCTGAATTTTTGCAAAGCTTCATAATCAACTAATTTTTCAAGGTCTTCCATTTGCATTTCTTCAACTTTCTGTATTTCGTGAGATGTTCTGAAACCATCAAAAAAGTGAATAAAAGGTATTCTTGATTTGATTGCTGCAAGATGAGCTATTCCGGCAATATCCATAATTTCCTGAGCGCCGCCGGTAGCGAGCATAGCAAAACCTGCCTGACGAACGCTCATTACATCGCTATGGTCTCCGAAAATTGAAAGTGCCTGTGCAGATAAGGCTCTTGCACTCACGTGAAACACAGCCGGCAATAATTCACCTGACATTTTATACATGTTCGGGATCATTAATAATAAGCCTTGTGATGCAGTGAATGTACTGGAAAGCACACCGGCTTGCAATGCACCATGCATAGCTCCTGCGGCACCGGACTCCGATTGCATCGCCTTAACTTCAACAATTTCTCCGAAAATATTTTTCCTGCCATTGGCAGCCCATTGGTCAACGTACTCAGCCATGTCAGACGAAGGCGTAATAGGATAAATACATGCAACTTCACTGAACATGTATGCGATGTGGGAAGTTGCCCAGTTTCCTTCGCAAGTAATAAATTTTTTCTTTTTTTCCATGATTATATAATTTAAAAAACCTTAAATATTAAGTAATTACGTGATTATTAAATTTGAGGCACAAAATTAATAAATTAAATCAAATCTGAGTTTAAATTAATATTAAATTAATATTTAATTTATATTATTTAGAAAGGATTTAGATAAAAAAACAAGATTCGTATTAATATTTCAAGAAGGATATTATATTTAACTGTAGTTTTAAGATAAGTGAATGGTTAGATGGTTGAATGGTTAATAAAAACTTCTAAATCATAAATTGTAAATCAAAACATTAATCAAGGCGAGTAATTCCTTCTTCCTTTGCTACTTGTAAAGCAAGGGTATAATCTTTTTGTGATAGGGGTGAAGAAAGTTCTGGTATTTCTGAAGCTAAGCCACAGGGTCTGTATTGCGGCATTATGTTTACGTAAGTATTTGGTGATATTTCCTGATAAATAAATCTCATGATTTTACGGGTATTTGCAAGGTCCTGAGGTAAAACCAAGTGCCTGACCAGAAGTCCCTGTTTGGCAATCCCGTTTTCGTCAATTATAAAATCACCGACTTGCCTGTGCATTTCTTTTATGGATTCTTTTGCTTTTTCAGGATAGTCTTTTGCCTTGCATATTTTTTGTGATATTTCAGAATCCCAGAATTTAAAATCAGGCATATAAATATCAATAACACCATCAAGCAATTTAAGTGATTCAACCGAATCATAAGCACTTGTATTATAAATCAAAGGAACTGACAAGCCGTTTTCAACAGCTAATTCAAGTGCGGAAAGTATCTGTGGAATTACATGCGAAGGTGTTACGAAATTAATATTATGACATCCAATTTTTTGCAGTTGGAGCATGAATGTAGCCAGTTGAGCATTGGTTACTTCCACTCCGTTGCCTTCATGACTTATATCGTAATTCTGGCAAAAATTACACAAAAGGTTACAATGAGTAAAAAATATTGTCCCCGAACCATGATAACCGACAAGCGGGGCTTCCTCA
This sequence comes from Bacteroidota bacterium, assembly GCA_015222115.1. Lineage (GTDB taxonomy): Bacteria > Bacteroidota > Bacteroidia > Bacteroidales > JADFUO01 > JADFUO01. Next base: position 6,226 of record JADFUO010000241.1, read on the forward strand.
CCAAAATGAGGACTATAGCTTGAAACCCATGCTTTAATTCCGGTTTTACAAACACCTGTTTCGCCTTCCAAACGGTTAACTTTGCAATTACGGGGACATAAGGTACACTTAGCTAATTTTTTAAAAGCTTCTTTCTTTTTTTCATTTAGCTTACCTGATTTGGCTGATTTAATATATACTGGATTGAAATTGGTCATAATAAGAAAAGTTTACATTTTATAAAAAAAAGTTAATCTTACTAAGAGTCTGTCCATAATGTCTATTGTTTTAGTCCAATTTGAATATCCAACAAGGATTAACCCCGATACGCTAAAGCTGCGGGCCAGGCTGACTTTAGATTTCAGATTTTCAATAACTTCGTAAATCAGAAATCGTTAATTCTACCTGTCGGTAGACAGGCGTTATTCTGAAATCAAAAAATAACGACTTTATGGATATACACTATTTAGGCATAGTTACATTACTGACTGCCGACTGGTAACTGCCGACTCATTTTCAAAACAGTTCCAACTGATCATCCCTCTTTTTCTCTTTTCGTTTATATTCCTGTTTTTTTGCCTCAATAAGTTCTTTTTCAATTTTATCAAGAAAATGACTTCGTGGCAACTGGTATTCCTTTCCCATTAAAAAGCGTTTGCCTGCATGTGTCAGGTAAAGGTATTTTTTTGCACGTGTCATGCCTACATACAGCAGTCTGCGTTCTTCATCAATATCCGATTTTTTATCTTCAAATAAGGAATATGGCAGCAAACCATCTTCACAGCCAACAACAAAAACACAATTAAATTCCAGTCCTTTTACACTATGAAGTGTCATCAGGTTTACCGCTTCAATGCCGGGTTTCCATGTATCAATGCCGGTTTTTAAAGAAAGGTTATTTATGAACTGCTCAATGTCGTTGTAACCTGATGCAATTTCCTGAAGAATTTTAATTAAGCTTTCATGCCCTGCTTTTGTATGCTGAAAATACCTGTTAACCAGAAAATCTATTTGTTCATTCAAATTTTTGTTATTCAATTTTTCAGGAAGCCCAAAGATGTCTTCTTTTCTAATGATATTATTTTTTAATAACCTCTCTTTCAACAGAAAATTATCCGGATTAAGAGAGAGCTTTAACAGGTCAATAAGTGATTTTACAGGTTCCGTCCTGTAGAAAGGATCCTGCCCTATTTTTTGATATGGAATTTTATGATCGTTCAATGCTTTTTCAATGGTTTTCATTTGCCGGGAAACTCTGCAAAGGATAACAAAATCCGACAAGCTTTCAATATCTTCATAAGAATCATCTTCAACAACTTTGCTGTCTAATGAAAAAAATCCTACTCCACCTATCATTTGTTCAATGGTTCGGGCTACAAACTCTGCTTCGCTTTTATCAGTTGTATTTTCGGAAATCTTAATTTTTACTCCTTTTTGAATACCTTCAAGGAATTTGTTTTTTTGTGCCAACACATTGCCAGATGCTTTTAAAATTGAATCCGTGCAACGATAGCTTTTCTTCAGTTCATAAGTGGTTGCTTCGGGATAATCCTGTTCAAACCTGCGAATAAATTGTACATCAGCACCGCGAAAACCATAAATTGCCTGGTTAGGATCGCCAATGACAAACAAATTTGAGCCGGGATTTGGCATCAAAGTTCTGACTAATTCGTATTGTGCAAAATTTACATCCTGATATTCATCAATCAAAAGCCAATTAAATTTATTTTGATATCCGGAAAGTATATCAGGATGTTCTTTAAACAATTTCACAGTCTCACAAACAAGGTCATCAAAATCAAATGAATCCAGTTCAATCAGAAAATCTTCATATTTCTTAAAAACAGAGGCAAACATTTTATCCTCTATGTTATCTGCCGGTTGAAGACTTTGCTTTTGTTCAGTAATATTTTCAGAAAATTTATTTACTTCAGACTTTTGAATTCCAATCTTTTGAAGTATTTGTTTTTTATCTTCTTCATTGATAATTGAGAAGTTCTGTTTTCTTCCAGTTTTACCGAAATGCTGCTTTAACACCGAAACTCCGAAAGCATGAAATGTAGAGACTTGTATTTTATTAATTACAGATT
>JADFUO010000242.1 GCA_015222115.1 Bacteroidota bacterium
ATCTTATCCCCGCGGCATTTTCATTTAGTCCTTATGAAAAATTGACCGTGGCTGCTCAGTTAGGCGCGCTTACAGGTTCTATTGATTCAACCGTAACTATTGAACCCAAAGTCGACGCCCTCTCTTCAATTGCCAAAGTGGAAAAAACAGAAAAAACGTTGGATAATGTCCCGCTGGTAACCACGCTCGGTATGCATTATCAGGTAAACGAACAGTTTGCCGCGGCTGCTGCGGTGCGATTGCCTTATACAATTGAATTTGAAAATAAATATTCCAGTTCATTAGCCGATTCATTAAGTAAACAATATAACCAAAAATTAACCTATCCTATGCGCCTGTCTGCCGGTATCGATTATCGTTTTAAGAATATTTTAGAAGCTCGTATTTTTATAGATATCAACTATGAATTTTGGAGTGATTTTGAAGATGATCTGAATCCGGATTTAGACTATAATGATACCTATTCAATAAAGACCGGCGTTGAGCATATTTTCTTTAATAAAGTTCCCTTTCGCGTCGGCTTCTGTTATAGCTCGCTGCGTGAAACTAAAGATATTAGCAGATCGGTTTTAACAGCCGGGACAGGGCTGTATATTAAAAAAATACGAATAGACTTTGCCGCCGGCATATCAACACTGGAATATTACCAGGAAGATCTTTTTGCCGAATCAATTTATAATGGTAATTCTGTTTTTAATTTTGTTGACCGTACTGATATGGACAGGGTGAAATGCAGCGAATTTTTTGCGAGGATTGATATTAATTATTCTTTTGGTGAATAAGAAGCTTGGAATTTTATGCTCTGGATGGCGGCGTTATCCCGCAAAATCCGGATATAAAAAGTAAGAATTAGCTATCATGAATATGATAAGATAACTGTTAGCAACGTTGGTCTAAAAAATCTAACTTCAGGAAATTGAAAGTAAATGAAAAAATATGCGTTTGTTTATTTATTCTTATTGATAACATTTTTTAACATCTCTTGTAAAAAAAATGTAACTGATACTTCAGAAAATTTTGTTTATCTCAACTATGAGTTAAATGTTCCCGATTCGCTTAATCCAGAAATCCAAATTTATTTATTACCTGAAGATGGCAATTCTTTGTTCATACAGAATCATGATTTTAATAAAGAAATCTTTTGGCAAAAAATTCTAAACCAAACAGTACTACCCTATAAAGTATTTGAATTAAAAAATCTTAAAGGCCGTTTGAATGTTGAGAGAACGAATGAAGATTTTTATATTATTACTAAGCTTAGTACCGGCGCTTTCCTGCTTGATTTTATTAGTAAGGATTCCTTAAATAAAAAAATATTTATCTATGACTATAATGTCATAACAAAAGATACTTGGGCCATTGACGTAAGGAGAAATGAGATTGTAGAAGTTGTTGAAGACATCAATTATGACAAGCAGCTCAGTTTAGGTAGTCACGCTTCTCTTATAATTCGAGATAATATATCTTTAACATTAAATGAAAGATTGTCTATCACCTCTGACGATGATATGACTACAATTTCAGCGCCTTTTGGCTCAATTTCAAATTCGAAAATTACAATTCATTCTTCTCCGCACTTTGAAAATGTAATTATTAATGGTATTAAAAATGGTGTTCATCTCAATAACCAAGATGTCATGTCATTTCAATTTGAACATTTAAATATTTTTAATTGTGATACAGGAATGGTTATAGAAGAAGGTGGTTTCGGCGCTAGAATTTTTAACGGATGTGCTATTTCGAATTGCATAAAAATAGGCCTCTTATCTAAAGGTAGCAGTGTTAATAAAGTAAAAAATTCCTTTATATCCAATAATTCAATAGGAATCAAATCTGTTGTAAATAATTCCTTTTTAATAGATAATTCTTTAGTTGAAAATAATTACATAGGATTCTTTCCTTCAAACGGCATAAATTCCATTGTGCAGTCAAATTTTGAAAAGAATAATTATGGTGTTTCAGTAAATACAGATTATTTAAATGTTACAAAAAGTAATTTTCTGGAAAATGATATTGCGATTGAATTCAATCTAAATGAAATAGAAGAGAAATTATATTTTAGTTCAGCAAATGTTGACAGTTCTAATTTTATAAACAATGATATTCATATTTCCGTATTCGGTACTAACGCAGTAAACCCACATAATAATGGGCAATTACCAGCAGTGGATTCCGTACAAAATTTTAGTTCAAACTATTGGGGAAGTATAGATACTTCCTATATTAATCAAAAAATAATAAATCCAGAGTTTATTAATTATATCCCATTTTTGAATGAAGAACAAACAACTGCAGGTGTTGAATAAGGAATATTTAATTTCCGAATTAGTCGTTTGCTAACAAGCGGATCGAGCAGACGCCAGCCGTTATATGTACCGAAGGCATTTCGATCATTGGGGAGAAGTTTTATTTTAAGTAAGTTGTTTGTGTTCTAAAAGAAAAAAATTAAAGAATTATCCCGACCGATCGGGATGACACTACCCCTTGGATAAACAGGACAATCAAATGAAAAAAATAAATTTATTAATTCTACTTACATTTACCTTTTTCATAAATAATTCAGCTTGGGCTGAACAGAATAACGAACCGCTTAAGTTGTACATTTTTTACAGCAATGATCTTCAGGCAGGGATTGGAAAACAGGAAGCAACGTTCATGAATCCCAATTTCCCGCCGGTTTTAGGCGGCGGCGCTGCGACTGCAAACATCATTACAAGTTACCGGCAAAAAGCGCAAAAGGACGGCGATATTGTTTTGCTTTTAGACGGCGGCGATATTTTTAAAGGCGCGCCGCCATTGGGAGA
>JADFUO010000243.1 GCA_015222115.1 Bacteroidota bacterium
AACTCAACAATATTTCTGATTGGATGCAGGGAACATACAAACTAAAAATTTCAGCTAAAGATAACTTTGGTGAGGAAGTTGAAAACACAAATTATTTTACTGTTTATTCAACAAACGCAAAAGTAATCCCCGATAATTCAATTAATTGGTTTACAATGTTAAAAGATAAAGGTGAGCCGGGACAAAATGCCTCGTTTTTAATCGGCACAAAAGAAAAAAATGTAAATGTAATTTATGAAATCCAGCATAACGACACTATTAAAAGCAGGCAATGGCTAAAATTAAACAATCAGCAAAAATTAATTGAAATTCCCATCAAAGACGAGTATCGCGGAAACTTTGCAATAAATCTGGTTTTTGTAAAAAATAACAGGAGCTACCAGAATAATGCTGTTATTAAAGTTCCTTACACAAATAAAGAGTTAACCCTTGAATTTGAAACTTTCAGGAATAAATTATTACCGGGTCAAAAAGAAGAATGGAAAATCAAGATAAGAGGAAAGAAAGGTGAAAAAGTTGCAGCCGAAATGCTTGCAACAATGTACGATGCCTCTTTGGACGCTTTCAGGGAAAACAATTGGTTTTTTAATATTTACAAAACTTATTACAGTTCATTGAGCTGGAAAACAAACAATGCTTTTAAAACAAAAACAAGCCGCTACTATAAAACTAAAAGTCATGATATAAAATCTTATGTTTTCCGCAATTACGACAAATTAAACTGGTTTGGTTTTAATTTTTATGGAAGATATAATATAAGAGGAATGGGTACAGTTGCTGATGACGCTGTTTTTGCAACAACTGCAATGCCCGAAGGAGAATTAGAAATCGCTGATATTGAACAAAAAAAGGATTTAAAAAAATCAACTTCTGAAATAGAAAAACAAGATTCGGAAGAACAAACATCTGTCACAAGCCCCGAAATTCAGGTCAGGAGAGATTTTAATGAAACTGCATTTTTCTTCCCGGATCTTGAGACAAATAAAGACGGAGATGTTATTATTAAATTCACCATCCCCGAATCACTTACAAAATGGAAAATGATGGGACTTGCTTACACTAAGGATTTAATGATTGGAAAGATACAAAAAGAGCTTGTAACTCAAAAAGACCTGATGGTTATTCCTAATCCTCCCCGCTTTTTCAGGGAAGGCGATACAATAACTTTTAGTGCAAAAATTGTTGATCTTTCTGATAAAGAATTGTCAGGTTATGCTGAGCTTCATTTTTTCAACGCAATGAGCATGAAACCAATTGACAAACTTTTGAATAATAAAAATTTCGGGAAGCCATTTTATGTAAAACAAGGGCAAAGTCATGTATTAAACTGGACAATTTCAATCCCCGGCGGAATTGATGCCATCACTTACAGAATTACTGCAAAATCCGGTAAATTCACTGACGGCGAAGAAATGGCAATTCCTGTCCTCACAAACAGAATGCTTGTTACCGAATCATTGCCATTACCAATAAACGGAAAACAAACCAAACATTTTAAATTCGTTAAGTTATTAAATTCATCAACTTCATCTACCATCAGCAATTATAAATTAACACTTGAATTTACTTCCAATCCTGCCTGGTATGCAGTTCAGGCTTTACCTTACCTGATGGAATATCCTTACGAATGTTCTGAACAAATTTACAGCCGATATTATGCCAATAGTCTTGCGTCATACATTGCCAATTCCAATCCGAAAATCAAAAGGATTTTTGAAAGCTGGAAAAATTTAAGTCCTGATGCCTTGCTTTCAAATTTGGAGAAAAATCAGGAACTGAAATCTATAATACTTGAAGAAACTCCATGGGTTCTGAACGCAAAAAATGAATCCGAACGCAAAAAAAGACTCGCATTACTGTTTGACCTGAACAAAATGTCAAATGAATTGCAAAGTGCTTTATTTAAACTACAGCAGATGCAAACTTCTAACGGCGGCTGGCCTTGGTTCAAAGGCATGAGAGACAGCCGTTACATCACACAGCATATTGTTACCGGTTTTGGTCATCTCGCCCATCTGGGAATAAAAAGCTGTAAATCAAATAAAAACTCATGGAATATGATTAAAAAAGCCGTAAGATATTTAGATGACAGAATTAATGAAGATTATGAAAATATTCTAAACAGATACCCTGAAAAAATTAATGAAGACCATCTAAGCTATATTCAAATCCAATATTTGTATGCCAGAAGTTTTTTCAGGAATGATATTGAAATACAGAAAAAGAATGAGAAAGCATTTAACTATTATAAAGCTCAGGCTGATAAATACTGGGTTGATAAAAACAATTACATGCAGGGAATGATTGCTTTAGCTCTGAATAGATATGGATACAAATCAACCCCTTCGGCAATAATAAAATCCCTGAAAGAAAAGGCACTTCATTCTGACGAAATGGGCATGTACTGGAGAAATCCTGCCGGATATTTCTGGTATCAAGCACCTATTGAAACTCAGGCATTGTTGATTGAAGCATTTGATGAAGTAACTGATGATAAAAAGGCTGTTGAAGAGATGAAGATATGGCTGCTGAAACAAAAGCAAACCCAGGACTGGAAAACCACAAAAGCAACTGCTGAAGCTATTTATGCTTTGATACTCAGAGGAACCGATTTGCTGGCAAGTGACGAATTGGTGGATATTACTATCGGTAACGAAAAAATAGACCCAAAAAATATTGATGGCATAGATGTTGAAGCAGGTACAGGCTATTTCCGTACCTCATGGTCAGGAAGTGAAATTAAACCTGATATGGGTAATATCACTGTAACAAAAAAAGATGAAGGCGTTGCATGGGGTGCTGTTTATTGGCAGTATTTTGAAAATCTTGATAAAATAACTTCTCATAAAACTCCATTAAGTCTTGAGAAAAAACTATTTGTAGAACAGAATACTCCAAGCGGGCCTGTAATTGAGCCTGTTACAGAAAACACAATTTTAAAGATCGGCGACAAAATAAAAGTAAGAATTATTTTACATGTTGACAGGAACATGGAGTATGTTCACATGAAAGATATGCGTGCCTCGTCTTTTGAACCTGTGAATGTAATTTCAGGTTATAAATATCAGGGTGGACTTGGTTATTATGAAAGCACCCGCGACGCTGCCACTAATTTCTTTTTTAATTACTTAAACAAAGGAACCTATGTGTTTGAATATCCTTTGATAGTTTCTCAAAAAGGTGATTTTTCAAACGGTATTACAACTATTCAGTGCATGTATGCACCTGAGTTTACAAGTCATTCGGAAGGAGTAAGGGTTAGAGTTGAGTAACGAGTTTCTAAGTCATTTTCAAATCAAGTTTTTCCGAAGCAATCCTTTGAATAAAATAAAGTCACCTTTCGGCGGAACTTATACTTATATAGTATTAGCAATCGGTCATTTCCCGAAAGATTTCGGGATCATTCAATAGTAATTCATAGTAATTCAATAGTAATTCAAATGACAGCGAAGCAAACGACAGCCCCGAAAAATCGGGATAAACTCAGCGAATTACTTTATGATCCAAATATATTTAATCAATTTTATCAGTGAAAATCTGCGTCTGAAATTTCAAACTCCGGGATATTTCCTCTTGGTAAAATAGTTAATATCTTCAAATTTTTTATACCCCAATTTAGGAAATATTTCCAAAGAGGTTTTATTCCAGCCTTCAATAAGGCAGGCAATTATTTCAATACCAAGATTGTAAAATCGTTGCTCGGCTTCTTCAACAAGTAATGTAGCAATACCCTGATTACGATATTCCGGCAAAACAGCTACACGGTTAATCCAGCCTTTGCGGCCATCGTGGGTTGCTAAAACAGAACCAACTAATTTACCGGTTATTTCAGCAAGCAGAAAAACCGCACAGCCATGTTCCATCTCCTTTTTCATTTTTTCACGGCTATCACGTCCTTTGGCTTTGTA
>JADFUO010000244.1 GCA_015222115.1 Bacteroidota bacterium
AATTGAATTAACACCTGAGATTGAAAACAAAACGGACGATTTTACAATTATAATTTTAAAAGATAATATTGCTGAAGAGAAGAATCTCAGCCAGGTATTCAGCATCCATACTGCCAATGAGTTTATTTTAGAGCAATTGAGAGATTATAAAAACGTTGACCGTGCTCTTCTGCTTTCTATACTCGAAAAATTTTTAATTCCGAATATTTTCTATGATGCAGAGACTACCGAAAAGGAAAAGCAAATTTTACTAAATAATATTTCTTTAACACATGGAATGGTTCAAACGGGTGAAAGAATAATCTCAAAAGGCGAGTTAGTGACGGGTAATAAATATCAAGTGCTTGAATCAATAAAAATGGAATATGAACAACAGTTGGGCTCGCCTTCAACCTATTATTCAATTTTAATCGGGCAGATTATTCTTATTTCTATCTCAGTTATTGTTTTATTATTCTTTTTGTTGTATTTCAGGAAAGATATTTATGCGGATAATAAAAAACTAATATTGATACTCCTGGTAATTATTTTAATGGTATTTATTACAAGTTTGGTAATAAAGTTCAATGTAGGTTATCTTTATCTTGTTCCTATTTGCCTGGTTCCGATTGTTATCAGGGCTTTTTTTGATACACGTCTTGCTTTATATGTGCATATAATAACAATTATTATAATTGGTTTTTTGGTGCCTAATAGTTTTGAATTTGTTTTTTTACAACTAATTGCCGGAATTATTGTAATTATAAGCGTGGTTCATCTTCAGAAACGCTCGCAGTTTTTTGTTACTTCTTTTATGATTTTTCTTACCTATATTACTGTTTATGTTGGACTTACACTGATACAGGAAGGGAGCCTGATGGGAGTTGAACTTAAGTATCTTGCTTTATTTGCAGGTAGTGCTGTTTTAACTTTATTTTCTTATCCTCTCATATTTATTTTCGAAAAAATATTTGGAATGATTACTGATGTTACTCTTATGGAGCTTTCAAATTCAAATACTAAGCTTTTAAGAGAACTTTCTATGAAAGCTCCCGGTACTTTTCAGCATTCATTACAGGTTGCAAATCTTGCAGAAGAAGCATTATATGAAATAGGCGGAAATACTTTACTCGCACGAACAGGGGCATTATATCACGATATAGGCAAAATGGATATGCCGGAATATTTTGTTGAGAATCAATCCACAGGAGTTAATCCACATGACGATCTTCCTTTTGATGAAAGCGCAAAGATTATTATAAGTCATGTAAGAAAAGGGGTAAAAAAAGCAAAAAAGCATAATTTACCGGAGCAGATAATTGTTTTTATTAAAACTCATCACGGGACAAGAAAAGTCATGTATTTTTATAATATGCTTTTAAAAGAAAAACCTGATGAACAAATTGATGAAGCTATATATACATATCCCGGACCTATTCCATTCTCTAAAGAATCTGCTGTTTTAATGATGGCTGATTCTGTTGAGGCAGCTTCAAGGAGTATTAAGCAACCCAATGAACAAAACCTTAGCGAACTTGTTGATAATATTATTAATAAACAAGTGGAAAATGAACAGTTTGTTAATTCAAACATAACTTTAAGAGAAATCACCAAAATAAAAAATATCCTGAAAAAGAAATTAATGAATATGTATCATGTAAGGATTGAATATCCGGAGTGATGATTTTAAAGAGTTGAATGGCTGGATGGTTAAATGGTTGGATGTTGGAGCAAAGCGGAAATCCCGATAGCGAAGCATGAGCGTATCGGAAGTTGGATGGTTATTGAATTATACAATTTTGAAACATGTAATCGTAATTTGAAACCAGAATTCATACAGAATGATAATGTAAACACTTAAACATTATATTTCAAATTTTCCATTTGTTAAATAATCAATAATCAATATATTTTCAGTATTTGGTCCTTCGTTGAATAACAAATCAATAATACTCAGGTTTGGAATAAAACCTGATTTATTTTCAAATACCTGATGGTATGGTTTAAAGTTAAATGAACTTATTTTGTTTTTTGGGCTGATTTTGTTTCTTAGATCAATTATGTTTAATGGCCTTTTTTGAAAATCAGTGGTGTAATTTACTTCCTTTTTAATTCCGATAAGTTCCATCAGAAGCTCTAAAATCCGGTGATTATATTCAATAAGGAAGTTAAATTTTTTATCAAAAAAAGGAAAAAGCTCATCGCGGTAAAATAAAAAGTAAGGTGAAGAATTGTATGCCGATTCAATTGACTTCCAGTGAATATTTTGCCAGTTTTGTAAGTATGAGATTTTAATGTCTTTTATGCATGTATTATGTCCGCTGATTTTTGTAACAGGAATAGATAATGTTAGTTTTCCGTTTGCACCGTAAATTGAATAACGGCTTCTGTATGTTTGTTTATGATATGTTTCAAAATTTTCAATCCAGATTTTATCTGAATTTACCAGATAAATAAAATATTCAACAGGGGGGAGGCATGCAGATGAAAACAGGACAGATGAATATTTATTCTTCATGACAAGAATTCAAATTAAATGTTTGGCAAATTTAAATAAAAAAGGTGCAGTATTTATTTACTGCACCTTATAAATATATGGGATAGATTTTAAGTTTTATTTAGTTGCTTCAACAACTTTGTTCTTTAAAAGAATGTTTTCAATTGTTTTTTTCATAGACTCTTTTGGTAAAGCGCCCATAGCCATTTGTGGGTGTCCGTTTGCAGGGCAGAACAATAATGAGGGAATACTTCTGATTCCGAAAGCTGCAGCCAATTCCTGTTCCTGCTCTGTATTTACTTTGTATATATTGATCTTGCCTTTGTATTCTTCGTTTAATTCTTCAAGTATAGGGGCAACTATTTTGCAAGGTGCACACCAGTCGGCATAAAAGTCAATTAAGCATGGTAATTTTCCTTCAAATTTCCATTCTTTGTTTTTTTCATAATTAAAGACTTTTTCCAGAAAAGTCTGTTTGGTCAAATGTTCCATTTATATAAATTTTTAGAGTTATTAATAAATATTATTTTATTTCTACGGGTTTAAAATATTTTCTTCAATAATTTTAATATACATATCTTTTGGTAATGCACCTGCTTGCATTATCGGCTTTCCTTTTAAAGGAGAAAATAACACTATAGGAATACTTCTGATTTGAAATATTCTTGCCAGTTCTTTTTCTTTTTGAGTGTCAATTTTATAAATTTTAACTTTTCCATCATATTTTTCTGCCAGTTCTTCCATTATCGGAGCTATCATTTTGCATGGTTTGCACCAGTCGGCATAAAAATCAATTACACATGGCAGTTCGCCTTCGTATATCCATTCCTGTGGATTTTTTTCAAAATTCCAAACTTTTTCCTTAAAGGTTTCGTAAGTTAAATGTTCGGGTTTTATTTTTTTGCTTTCGGAAACTTTTTCGTTATCCGTATTTTTAATGTTTTCAGGTTTATTTCCGCTTGTATTATTGCAGCTTATTAGTATAAATGCTGCTAAAGTCAGTCCAATAATTTTTACGTTTTTCATAAGTTTTAAATTAATAATTTAATAAAGTAAATTTCGTATGCAAATATATAATTATTTTTATAATAAATCGCTTTAATAT
>JADFUO010000245.1 GCA_015222115.1 Bacteroidota bacterium
GTAGTCGAGGCTGTTCAGGTAAATATTGCCAGGGGAATGAATTCTAAAAAAGCAACTATCGAGGCAATGAAATTGGTTACTGCTCCTATTATAGCCACTACACTCGTTTTAATAGGAGTATTTATCCCTGTTGCTGCTATGGGTGGAATTACCGGAAGGCTTTATCAGCAATTTGCAATCACTATTGCTGTGTCCGTGGTATTCTCTTCCGTAAATGCCCTGTCACTTAGCCCTGCATTATGCGCTCTATTATTAAGAAAACCAAAACCTTATAAAGGCATACCGGGAAAATTTTTCAAAGGATTTAATAAAGTTTTCGATCGTTCCACTGATTCCTATATGAAATTCTCGAAAATCGTTGCACGAAAAACTACAAGGAGTCTGATCTTTATTTTAATCCTGTCAGGAGCTATTATTATTATCTCAAAATTTGTTCCCGGTGGATTCATCCCTGAAGAAGACCAGGGCTACTTTTTAGTAAATATACAGCTTCCTGATGCAGCTTCACTTCAACGAACAGACGTGATAAATTCCAAGATAGAAGATATCCTAATGAATCACGAAGAAATAAATTTTGTTACAAGTATTACCGGATATAGCTTATTAACAGGTAGTAGTTCAACTAATAACGGGTTTATGTTCATCTCGCTTAAGGATTGGGGCAAACGGGATAAAACTGCCTTGCAAATAATAAGGGAAGTGAATATGGAACTACAGAGTATAAAAGGCGCTGTTATATTCGCTTTTGGTCCCCCTGCCATTCCCGGACTTGGTACAGGATCAGGTTTTTCACTTATGCTTCAGGATAAAGGGGGAAATTCACCGCAATACCTCGCACAACAGGCATCAATATTTGTTAAAGCTATGATGGAAAGGCCTGAAATCGGCAATATTTTTTCTCCATTCCAGGCTAACGTTCCCCAGAAATATATTGACATCAATATTGACAAAACTTTAAAAGCAGGTGTTGACTTGCAAGACCTTTATTCTACAATTGGAGCTTTTCTCGGTGGGGCTTATATTAACGATTTTAACCGCTTCGGCCGCCTTTATAAAGCTTATATCCAGGCTGAACCCCGGTACAGATTAAATCAGGACCAACTAAATCTGTTTTTTGTTAAAAACAGTAATGGTGTTAGCTTGCCATTATCAGCCCTTGTAAATGTCGAGGATATTGCAGGGCCTGACTATACAAACCGTTATAACTTATACAGGGCTGTCGAATTGACAGGAAACCCTGCAAAAGGTTATTCTTCCGACCAGGCACTGGATGCTATAGAGGAAGTCGCAGAAGAGTCGCTCCCGGCCGATATGGGTTATGAATGGAGTAATATGTCGTATCAGGAAAGAGAGGCTGGTGGCTCGGGTAATATAGTTTTTCTGTTCGCTTTGATATTTGTATTTCTTATCCTCGCTGCCCAATACGAAAGCTGGTCGCTGCCACTCAGCATTTTGCTCGGTACTCCTTTTGCTGTTTTCGGGGCAATGTTTTTCCTGTTTGTTGCCCGTTTTTTCAGTGATACATTTGAAAATAATATTTTCGCTCAGATCTCACTCGTGATGCTTATAGCAATGGCAGCAAAGAATGCCATTTTAATTGTTGAATATGCCAATAATGAGTTTGCTAAGGGACTGTCGCTTTACGATTCCGCTGTTAAAGCTGCCAAGTTACGTTTCAGACCCATTCTTATGACTGCATTCTCATTTATTTTCGGGGTATTCCCGCTTGTTATTGCTGCGGGCGCTGGCGCTGAGTCACGCAAGGTGATGGGAATGGCCCTGATAGGTGGAATGACAATAGCAACATTTTTAGGAGTATTCATGTACCCCATGTTGTTTGTTTTTATTGGAAAAATTGCAGGATATGAAAAGAAAAGGAAATTGGCGTTAGAAAAGGTAGATAATCAAAATAAAATTAAAACAACTGAATAAAGTAATTAGAAATTAATTAAAAGTGCAATGAGAAAAATATATCCAATTTTAATTTTATTATTAATACTTGGAGTTTCGGGATGTAAAGTGGGTCCAAACTTTGTGAGGCCCGATTACAAAAGCTCCAATGTTTTCCGATTCGATACTGCAACAACAGATACAATTGTTAACCTGAAATGGTGGAAATTGTTCAATGATCCTGTTTTGGACACATTGATCAAAATCGCCCTAGAGGAAAATAAAGATGTACTGGTGGCTGCCGCGAGAATTGAAGCAGCCCGTGCCACAGTAGGTTACAATAAAGCGGATATGTTCCCAACAATTAATGTTGCAGCAGGAGCTTCCCGAGGTAATTTTTCAGGAGCTAAATTTGACAATACTTCTAATAATTTCTATGCTTATCCCGAACTTATATGGGAAATTGATTTCTGGGGGAAATATCGCAGATTAACTGAAGAGGCCCGTGCCGAGTTACTTGCTTCTGAATATAGCATGCGTGTCATTCAGATGAGTCTGATATCGTCTGTTGCAAGCACCTATTTTCAATTACTTGACAATAAATCAAAACTACAAATATCCAGAAACACACTTGCTTCACGCGATAGCGGGCTCATAATTATTCAGGCCAAGTATGATTACGGCACTGTTGCTGAGATTGATTTAAACCAGTCGCAGGTACAGAGGGCTATTGCAGCAGCATCAGCCCCGGTTTATAAACGCTATATCGCATACAATGAAAGTGCATTGAGTATTTTGTTAGGTCGCAACCCCGATTATATTCAAACGGGAATTAAATTATACGATCAGCAATTCCCACCCGAAATCCCAACAGGATTGCCGTCTCAACTTCTGGAAAGGAGGCCTGATATTTTGCAGGCTGAAGCAGAATATATGGCACAAAACGCCCGTATCGGCGCAGCCATTGCTATGCGCTTCCCTTCAATTAGCCTGACAGGCTTGCTTGGTATAGCCAGCAACGACCTCTCAACCCTTACAACCGGAGGAATGGCATGGTCAGCGGGCGCAAATTTATTAGGCCCTCTTTTCCAATTCGGAAAAAATAAAAGGAGGGTTGAAATAGAACGATATAATACCGAAGCAGCGTTGTTGAACTATGAGAGTACGGTTCTTCAGGCATTTAAGGAGGTTGAAGATGCTTTAATCACAATTGAAACATTACACGAAGAGCTTATTGCTCAACAATCGCGTTTTGATGCAGCAGTCAATGCTGAGATGTTGTCGCAACATCGTTATGATAAAGGTGTGACCAGCTATCTTGAAGTGCTTGATTCGCAAAGGCAATCTTTCGAGGCACAACTTGATTATTCGCAAACCAGACAGGAATTGCTGAATGCCTATATACAATTGTATAAAGCCCTTGGCGGAGGATGGATATCTGAAGCAGAAATGAATAATGCCCAAAATCAGAACAATTAGTAAGTCAAGTTTGCAAAGCCATCCCATAGCTTTAAAAATATAAATCATAATAATTCATTTAATATTTTTTTATATTGAAAAAGAGGGAAAATAAAAAAGCTGTATCCAATTTCAGTATAACGAATTTTATCAAAGAAGAATCATTAGGCGGATTCATTCTTATTTTCGTTACTATTATTGCTGTCATTTGGGCCAACACCAAGTTCTATGACTTTTATCATTACCTGTGGCATGAACTGAAACTTGGTATATCACTCGGTTCATTTGAACTAAAAGCTTCGCTTAATCACTGGATAAACGACGGACTAATGACATTGTTTTTCTTTACAGTCGGTCTGGAGATCAAGCGTGAAGTGCTTGCAGGAGAACTTTCTTCAGTTAAAAAAGCGAGTCTTCCCATCATAGCCGCTGTGGGCGGAATGATAATTCCTGCAATAATATATGCTATAATTAATTATAATAACCCTGATTTTATCAATGGCTGGGGAATTCCAATGGCAACTGATATTGCCTTTACTTTGGGTCTGATGTCATTGTTGGGCGATAAAGTAAATATTAATCTGAAAATTTTTCTGATAGCACTTGCTATTGCAGACGATCTCGGCGCCATCCTGATCATAGCTATTTTTTATACCGAATCAATTAACACTGCCCAGTTGATCAATGCTGCTATTTTCCTTATTGTATTAATTGGAGCTAACAGGCTCGGAGTCAGAAGAACTTCTTTTTATGCCATTGTTGGATTGATCGGAGTTTGGTTATCCTTTATTTATTCAGGCGTTCATGCTTCAATTGCAGGTGTTTTGATTGCCCTTACAATACCTGTTCGAGCTAAAGTTTCCGAAGATTCTTTTATTAACAATCTTGATAAACTTCTTTCAAAATTCAAAAAGGAAAAACCAAATGATTTAAGTTTATTGACACAAAAACAGGCACATATTATTAATGATATAGAAGAACTAAGTGATAAGGCACATACCCCTTTACAAAAACTTGAACATGCTCTGCATCCTGTTACTGCTTATTTTATCCTGCCCCTTTTTGCTCTTGCAAATGCGGGCGTTCATGTGGAAGGTAATTTACTGAACCTGCTTTTTCATCCGATTGCCATTGGTATTATTTTGGGTTTAGTGCTTGGTAAATTTCTTGGGATTTCATTATTTGCAAAGTTGATGGTTAGATTTAAACTTGCATCTTTGCCGGATGGTGTCAACTGGAAACAAATCTATGGTGTCGCTTTTCTTGCAGGAATAGGATTTACAATGTCAATCTTTATTTCGGATCTGGCATTTGTTTCTGCTGAGTTTATACAAATAGCTAAAGTGGGAATATTTTTTGCTTCGTTTTTGAGTGCTGTTATTGGGATTATGATATTGAGTTCAGTTTCAAAGAAAAAGATTCATTCGCAGAAAAAGTACTAAATTTGTTTTTTAGGAAAACGCTTCTTATATTTGTATTTTTCCAATATAAAATTTAATAGCTATGAAAAAATCAACAACAAGTTTTTTTACAGGTCTTATAAGCGGTGTTGCTATAGGCGCTGTATTAGGCATTTTGTATGCTCCTGATAAAGGTGTTAACACAAGGAAAAAAATCAACAAAAAAGCCGGCGAGATCAAAGATGATATTAATAAAAAAATCGATGATATAAAACACTATGCCGAGGATGCTGTTGGTGATATAAAAGAAAAAGTGAGTGAAGCCAAGA
>JADFUO010000246.1 GCA_015222115.1 Bacteroidota bacterium
CTTTAACCATTCAGCCATCTAACAATTTAACAATTCAACAATTCAACAATTTAACAATTTAACAATTCAACAATTTAACAATCTAACCATTCAACCACCTGTCCTGTGAAATTCCCGAAGGGACGCAAAGCATTTCACAGGATTCAACCATTCAGCCATCTAACAATTCAACCATCTAACCATTTAATTAAATGTTTATTTATCTTTGCAGTCATTTTAAACTGACACTGAACGAGAATGCTAAATTATTCTAACATAAATTGCTTAAACCCAATTAGAAATTTAATTCAACATTCGCAAAGTTTATGCGTTTCAGTATAAAAACTATGTTTGTTAATATCAAAATAAAAAATAAAAAAGCAAGTTTTGAATATTTTCTGATTGAAAAGATTACAGCCGGCATTAAGCTTACAGGCACTGAAATCAAATCAATTAGAGAAGGCAAGGCAAATTTAGCTGATGCATATTGTTTATTTATAAATAATGAACTTTATGTAAAAAATATGCATATTGCCGAATACAATATGGGAACTCATTACAATCACGAACCCAAACGCGACAGGAAATTACTGCTTACAAAAAGAGAGCTTAAAAAATTATCAGTTAAAGTAAAAGAAAAAGGTTTTACAATAGTTCCTGTTCTTTTATTCATTAATGAAAGAGGACTGGCAAAATTAGAAATTGCACTTGCAAAAGGAAAACATTTTTATGATAAACGCGAATCATTAAAAAGAAAAGATTCACAACGTGAAATTGATAGGTCAAAAGACAATTAAATAGATATTTCTATTTCTGTTAAATTATGTTAAAAATAAAAAAGCATATTGGGTATTTACCGGAAAAAAAACCCCCACAATTAATTGTCGGGGTTTTTTCTTTTCGGGTGCATGATGGGACTCGAATCCCGTCCTTAAGGACGAGGATCCTCGAAAAACTAAAAAAATTAAAGATTTTTTGTTTTTCGGGACCCACGACCCTCATAAATATTATTCAAATCTTTACCTCTCGATTCAATCCACTTTATTATTCTACTGCGGCTTTTAAAATTCTTGAGTTTATGTTCAAGTATAACCGCTTCAGACCGTGTCTGAAATTCAGTACTATAAATTAATTTCCATGGACCACGATTCTTTGTTGACTTCTCATAACCTCTATTATGCCTTTCAATACGTGATTTCAAATCCTGTGTCTGTCCAATATAAAATCTACAGGAAGTAGTTGATTGAAGTATGTAAACATAAAATTTCATGTAAATCACTCAAATAAAAAAGCCTCCCATTAGGAAAGCTTTTGTGTTTCGGGTGCATGATGGGACTCGAACCCACGACCCTCGGGACCACAACCCGATGCTCTAACCAACTGAGCTACAAGCACCATATTATATTTTGCAAAATTACAACAAAAATTTAAAATATTTACAGAATTTTATAAAATTTGTTTTATCTTCTATACTAATTCTTAACAGGTTTGCGAAGCATAGCTGTTTAGAAGTAGTTATGCGTGCGGAACAGACCTATAAAACTTTTACATTTCTGTTCCGCATTAGCATAATAAGCTAATTATGAATTGTAATTTATCTAATTTGGGTGTTTTTACACAGACTGACGGTTTGCAGCTATGGCACGTGGCTGTCTACTACTCAAATTTATGTTGATTTCTTGTCTTTTCAAATTTACTAATCATTTGTCTTGATGACCTAAAGGCGGCCATGTGCCATGAGGTGCTGTTACCGCCTGGTTTTTCTTAGTTTTTTAATTTCGTTTTTTGCTTTCGGTGCAATTTCATTTTCAAACCTTTCTGGCCATAAGTTTCTATCAAATTTTTTCATTAAAATTCCGGGATGTGGTAAACAGATAAAATTCCTTTCAGTCCCTTTAATTATTCTAATTCTAATTTTTCCATCTAAATATGTTTTGGCCTTGTTCTCTGATAATTTAAAAATGGTCTTTGTGACTTCTGTCCCTAATAAAATTATTACAATTGGATTTGCAAGTTCTATTTCTTTTTCTATTCTGTTAATACTTTTTTCTGCATACTCTGAAAATTTAGAACGATTCTCAGTTTGGTCTGATTTCCCTAATTTATTATATCGGTCAATATGTCCTTGTTTGAAGAGGAAAACTTTAACTAAGTCTGTAATCCAACAACTTTCTCTCTTTACTCCAATTTTCTCTAAAATAACTTCATTTAGTTCTTTTCCCGATGGAATCGTTCTTACTCTTGATCCGTCAAAATATGACTCGTTTGAAAACGGTGAATCATTATCAGCCATTGGAGTGTCGGGGATTCCATTTATTGTATAAAATTTTGCTGATGGATATGCTCCAACAATCATGATTTCATTTTTGGCTGTTTCAATTGGTACCAAAACATTTATTGAATTTCCATCAAGATATGAATAGTTTTCAGGATAATTAATTTCCTGTTTGTAATTGTAAAAACAGTCTCTTTGATATTCTTTAATTTCCATTGTCTATTCTCTTTTTAAACTTGGCGGCAATTTGTTTATATAAACAATTCTTACTCTTATAATTGTACATTATATCCAAATATCTCATGTAATGTACAATTGTTATTGTTCTTTATTTTTCACAAATGTAAAAATTATTATTAAATATCCAAATCATCAGGGGGTGAAAATTAAGACTCTATGTTGTTTGTAGTGGGTGGTTATTAAATACCAACTCATTATAGGAATTAAACATTCAACATTCAATATTCAACGACCAAAGGTAGTCCTTTGGATTTTCATTATTTCTACTTTTTTACTTGTTTATTGATTATTGTGTGTTGCTTATTGAGTGTTTTTTTAATCAATCTCAAAGTCTCGGGATCTAAATAGTTATTACCCACCTTATTCGACTTAGAGCCAAAATATTTATTCAAAATAGTATTGATACTAATAGACAATAATA
>JADFUO010000247.1 GCA_015222115.1 Bacteroidota bacterium
ATCCTATTTATCAGGCAAAACAAACTTAGGATCGAACAGGAAAAAACAAACCTTCAGCAGAAACTACTTCGTTCGCAGATGAACCCACATTTCATTTTTAATTCGCTCTCCAGCATACAGGGGTTCATCATGGAAAAGCATCCCAGAACTGCCAGCAGATATCTTTCAAGGTTTGCCACGCTGGTAAGGAATATACTGGATAGCTCTGCAGAAGAATTAGTTCCACTGGATAAAGAGATCAGCACCATCGAAAATTACCTGGAACTGCAAAAGGTAAGGTATGAAGGGAAATTTGAGTATGTCATTGAAGTTGATGAAACGCTTGAAACGGAAACGATAAGTATACCGCCCATGCTGGCACAGCCTTTTATTGAAAATTCAATTGAACATGGATTTAAATATAAAGACGGAAAAGGAAACATAAAAGTCCGGTTCGGTTTAAACGGCAATCTCATCCGGTTTGAAGTAATTGATGATGGCATTGGCCGGGAAAAAGCAATAGAAATCCTGCTTAAGCAAAATAAGGATCACCGCTCCATGGCGACAGATATAACCCGCGAACGTCTTGCAATTCTCAACAAAAAACTCAAGAAAAAAATTACACTTGAGATTATTGATTTAAAAAACAAAGCAGGTTTAGGTACAGGGACTAAAGTAGTGTTTGAGATACCACTTTCCATATCCTAAGCTTCACAAAAACAGAACAGAGTATTTGCTAAAACGAACATAAACACAAGATAATAAGGATGTTATATCAGTTTTAGGCTGGTCCTGGTGGCCCATGCAAGAAAGCCTCATAACTTATTGTTTATGAGGTATTTGTACTTTCTATAAACTTTAACCCACCTGTTCCGGCTTGATATCAACCGGAGAACATGGATATGAATGACCGGAATTTGCAGGTGGTCAATTTTGCCGTTCTATGTAACACTGGGAATCCATTGATAATGAAAATGGACTTTGTAGGATACTCCCACAATTCATATCTTATCCTGGAAGTCGTTGACTTTTACTCCCAAATATCGTATATTAGGGATCTAAACATGTAGCGTAATATGTATTATCTGGTATAAAGTATTAATTCGCTGAAAGACGTTCTACTATTTTTTACTATCCTTTAATTTTTATTCCAATTCATATTACTTCTTAAAATGCTGAAGCAAGTAAATCACAAGTAAATCATTAATGCTTTAGTGGCAATAAACTTTTATAGTATAGTGATTCCTTGCTTTGTAATCATTAAATAATAATTTATCAATTTAAGTTGTTACATCTCCTTAAATTTTCCATGTCATGAAAAAAGTATCATATTCCAGTTTGCCTAATATTATTAAGTTCTATACATTTTTAGGAATTATTCTTTTCAGTATTTCCTTTGATGTTTATGCACTAAAAGAAACAAAACCAAATGAGCCTGGTCCCTGGCCAGGATTGTATGTAAATACATATACAGGTAACTTTTTTTATAAGCGAAATGATTTGAATATTCCGGGAAGAGGACTTTCAATGAATATAACCTTTTATTATAACAGTGCCCGAGTGAACGATTATGAAGAATATGGGAACGGCTGGTCTTTTACATACAGTTTGTACTATCGTTATAATGGAGCAAATGTTATCATTGAACGAGCAGATGGACAATACGACGAGTTTATCTGGAATGGTTCCTCATTTGAATCTCCGATTGGTGTATATGATGTGCTCACTGAATATGAGACAGGTAAGTTCTTGTTAATTTCCAAATATGGCATTAAATATTATTTTGATAATGCAACCCATAAGAAGCTAACAAAAATAGAGGGCAGAAATGGTAATACAATCATGTTTTCATACACGGGTGGCAAATTATCGACAATTACTGATCCTTCCGGAAGAGAATTGAACCTAAACTGGACAGGTGATCACCTTGTTCAAATTATTGATCCTAATCCAACAGTCAACAGGATATTTTCATTTCAATATGATGCCAGTGGGAATATGATACAGGTTACAAATCCTTTGGGACATAATATTATATACGGATATGGCGATTGGGGCAATATAACCAGCATTATAAATGCCAGATCAGATACTGTAGATATTTTCTATACAAATTCTGTTGAAATAAGTGCGGTTTCAGAGATGTCCTGTTCTGTGGTGAATTATAATAAGTTATTTAATTATGAAACTGAAGATCAAACAATAGTAACTCAAAATGTTAACCCTGAAGATCATATTACTACATATATTTTCGATACCGTGGGCAGGGTGGTAGAAATAAAATATGGGCAGAGAAGCTCCATCCTTTATGAATGGGATGAAGATAATAACATTGTAGGTTATACTGATGAAAATGGAAACATAACAACTTATACGTATGATAATAAAGGAAATATGCTTGTAGAGGAAGATTGTATGGGAAATTCTGAGATCTTTACTTATAATGACATGTACAATCAAATCACAAGTATTACGGATAAAAACGGGAATTCAACAACATATAACTATGATGAAAATGGCAATTTGCTTAGTGAAGTCGATTGCCTGGGGAACACAGATACTTATGTTCATGATTCATATGGAAACGTTGTAAGTTTCACCAATAAAGCAGGCTGTACAACCATATTAGCATATGATATTTATGGAAATAAAATTAGTGTAACAGATCCAGATGGAAATATTGAAACCTATACATATGATCCAATTGGAAATGTTACAAGCTTTACTGATAAAAATAGCTGCACAACAACCTATAATTATGACCTTTTGAACAGGCATACCAGCACTACGGATGCCCTTGGTTATACAACAACCTATACTTATGATAATAATGGAAATATACTAACTGAGACAGATGCAAATGGATGTATTACTATTTATACATATGATGCACTCAACAGGACTAAAACCATAACTAACGCGTTGGGCGGTATAACAAATTATGGGTATGATGAGGCAGATAATTTAATCTCAGAAACAAATGCTAATGGGTATACCACTACATATATATATGACACACGAAACAGACTAACTGGGAGTACTGATTGTCTTGGATTTACTGAAAATTATGAATATGACCTAGTTGGGAACAGAACCAGCTTTACAGATAAGAACGGGAACACCACTTCCTATGATTATGATTGCCTGAGACGGCAAATAAGTACAACGGACCCTCTTGGCAATACAGAAACTTATGCCTATGACCCGGTTGGGAACAGAATCGGCTTTACAGATAAAAACGGGAACATCACCACCTTTGATTATGATTGCCTGAGACGGC
>JADFUO010000248.1 GCA_015222115.1 Bacteroidota bacterium
ATTTATTTAAGATGTTAAATTTCTTATTAATTTTGTTGAAATAATTAAGGTTTAGCATAATTTTTGTTATAAAAAATCAGAATAAACAAAATATTTACAAACAATAAAATTATAATATCATGAAAAAAATTATACTTTTTATTTTCCTCGCAGGTTTTTTTGTCACATTTTCTTTCGGGCAAAGTTTGGAATTATCAAACGAACAAGGAAGTATCCCAAATAATTCAACAATAGCAGTTGAAGGAAGCCCTGACGAACTGCTTGCAGCTCCTGTATGGGTAACCAATATTTCAACTGATGCATTATCAGTAAAAGTAAAAAAAGTTATTATTGATACTGTAACCGGCTCTGTAAATACTTTTTGCTGGAACGGAGTTTGTTTCCCATCCAACATTTATGTATCTCCCACTGCTGTTTCAATAGATCCTGATGAGACCAATAATGGATTTGAAGGACATTATGAAGGTAAAGGGAATATCGGCACTTCTGAAATAATGTATGTATTTTTTGATGAAAACAATCCTGATGATTCAGTTTGTGTAAAAGTTAAATATTTAGGTGGCACTTCATCAGTTAAAGAAAATTTGCTAAGCAA
The DNA here is from genome assembly GCA_015222115.1 of Bacteroidota bacterium. GTDB lineage: Bacteria > Bacteroidota > Bacteroidia > Bacteroidales > JADFUO01 > JADFUO01. Next base: position 596 of record JADFUO010000248.1, read on the forward strand.
TATTGAATTTTCAAATGCTTATCCGAATCCTGCTAACACTCAAACAAGTTTTGATTATTTATTTGACAATGAATTCAAAGATTCGGAAATTATTATCAGTACTTTGCTTGGTTCAACAGTTAGGAATGTTAAATTACAGGACATTAAGGGTAAAGTAACAATTAACACCAGCGATCTTAAAGATGGTGTTTATTTCTATTCTTTAATCCTTAACGGAGAGATAGCCACAACAAAAAAATTAATTGTAAGGCATTAGATTAATTATTCTATTGAGTCCATTCTTACTTTTTTATCATAAAATCCTTTTCTGGTTATAAAATATAATTAACAATAAATACGAATAACCTGCATAAGACGGAACAATTAATGATAATATAATTGCCAGTGCTGAAACCATTAAAAATATTTTACTTCCGATATTACCTGTTTTAAATATCGAGTCATCAAAATTTTTATAGACCAAACGTTTATGTTTAGTTCCGTAAATCCAGTTAATCCAGTATAACAAAGCAATTATAAACACATTTGAATTGAAAAATAAGTTTGCCATCCAATCATCTCCAAAATCACTAACCAGTGAAGAAGAGTATGGAACCAAACAAACAAACATTAATATCAGAATATTTAACCACAGATGCCTGTAATCCGTTCGTTTGAAATATCTGCTTTGTTTGTGTCCAATTATCCAGAAAACAGCCATTATGAAAAAACTCATTGCATAAATATAAAATTGATCTAATTGATTCAATAAGTACTTATGTAATGGTGCACCCGAAAGACTTAAATCTTTATCAGGCAGATCAATGCTTAATACAAGCAAAGTCATTGCAATAGCGAATATTCCATCTGTTAATGCCTGAATACGATTAAGAGTCATTTCTGGTTTAAAGCTTGGTTTTTTCGAAATTTCCATAACTGTTTGCCTTTGTTTAATAAAATTTGTGTCTCATAAAAATACTAATATTTTGTTGAGGGTTACTTGTCATTCAATAATCATTCAGTAGTCATTCAATTGTATTTCAATTGTATTTCAATCAACCATTTAATAATTCAGGCACTAAACCTTATCTAAATATCAAACTCTTTTTGGATTTTATCAACATAATCCAATTTTTCCCACGCAAAGAATTCAACATTTTTAAAGTGTTTTTCTTTTCCGTTAACAATTTTTGTTTTGGTATTTGTATTATTATAAAACACTTCAACATCTTCAAAATAATGGTCCCTTCCAAAATGTCCATAAGAAGCAGTTCTCTCAAATATCGGGTTTTTCAAACCAAATCGCTTAATGATTGCATAGGGGCGCATATCAAAAATTTTATTCACTTTTTCAGCAATTTCACCATCCGTAAGTTTTTTACCGTCTTTGTTTTTTACTTTAGAAGTTTTAAAAGTATTGATATATAAACCAACCGGTTCTGCGACACCAATAGCATAGGCAACCTGAACCTGCACCTCGTCAGCAACGCCGGCAGCAACAAGATTTTTTGCTATATGACGTGCTGCATAAGCAGCGGAACGGTCAACTTTTGATGAATCTTTTCCTGAAAATGCACCTCCGCCATGAGCACCGCGGCCACCATAAGTGTCAACAATAATTTTTCTTCCTGTTAGTCCGGTATCACCGTGTGGTCCGCCTATTACAAACTTCCCTGTTGGATTAACCAATAATCTGAAATCGCTTTTAAATAATTTTTTCACCCTGGCAGGTAAAGTTTTTTTAACACGCGGAATAAGAATATTTCTAACATCGTCCTTAATTTTTTTCAACATGTTTTCTTCTGTGTCAAAATCATCATGTTGTGTTGAAATTACGATAGTATCAATTCTAACTGGTTTGTTATTGTCGTCATATTCAATGGTAATTTGTGATTTGGAATCAGGTCGCAGGTATTTCATTTTTTTGCCTTCCTTGCGGATGCCAGCTAATTCCTGCAGGAAAATATGAGCAAGTTCTACTGGCATTGGCATAAAATTATCCATTTCTGTGCAGGCATAACCGAACATCATCCCCTGGTCGCCGGCACCTTGCTCCTCTTTTTTCTTTCTGACAACACCCTGCCTGATATCCGGCGATTGTTCATGAATTGTTGAAATTACCCCGCATGAATTATAATCAAAACGGTAATCGGCATTTGTATAACCGATTCTTTTAATAACTCTTCTGGCAATCCTCTGAACATCGGCATAACCGGTTGTTAGGACTTCTCCGCTACAAATTGTTAAGCCGGTTGTAACTAATGTTTCGCATGCTACTTTTGACTCTGGGTCGTAACGTAGCATTTCATCCAGCAATGCATCCGAAACTTGATCTGCAATTTTATCAGGGTGTCCCTCTGATACTGATTCTGATGTAAATAAATATCCCATAACTTAAATAAATTTAAATTGTTAATTAACTATTAATATGTTGGGAGATTGATGATTGGCAGGTAAAAGCATTGTTTTAGCATTTTTTCCCGTGGTTGCAATCAATCAAATCTGTCCACTAAATAATGACGGCAAAGGTAAAAATTTATTTTATATACAAAAATTAATGATGGAATTTTGGCAAAATATTATTTTGAAGTGTTGGAAATGAAATAAAAGCTATCTTTGACAATAAACTATTATAAAAAACTCTTTATATGAAAATCGAATATAATAACCTTTATACCCATTTTGTTTTCTCAACATTATCAACAAAACTTAGGAAAAAATAAGGTAATAAGGTTTTAGTCTGTGTTTACTTTTTTTTACTAAGGTTAATAGTTTGAAGATAAGATATTTAATAAATGTTATAAAAATGAAAAAATCCACCTATTATATTTTGGCTTTTATCATGGTATTGTGTAAAATATTG
>JADFUO010000249.1 GCA_015222115.1 Bacteroidota bacterium
GTATTCTTTCGGTATAAGAAAACAATCCGGCGGTTTTTTCACTAAACAGCTTTATAATCAAAATAACTGCTCCCTGATCACCAACAGTATGAAATAATGTTGCAGGCAAATCAAATTTCGGAAATTTATTAAACCGTCGTGCTAACAAAGCCATTTTTGAAAAGTTTACCTCATCCTTAAAACTTCTTAAATATTTTTTTGTGCTTTTTAATAAAACAAGTAAGGATGATGTTTTACCAAACATACCACCCAAAATTAACCCTACTGAACCAAAACTCATAAAACCAAACAAAATACTGGTTCCCGCCCTGAAGGACGATTCAAATATAGAGGATAAAGAAATAGATCTAAACTTTTTGTTTCTAATAGCGAGATAACTCAGGCTTTTATAAGAAGAAAAAATCCATATTAGCAGAGGTATAGCAAAAGCCCAATATTCAGATATTGCTCCATCAAAAAGTGAATAATTCCAATGTATCATGAATAAAACAATAAAGCTAATAACTGAAACTAAAAAGCTTAATGCAATAGATAGTGCGACAAGGTTTAGGGCATCTTCGTCGGTTTTTGCAATTGCAATAGAGGTTTCATAGCGACCTGCTGCAACATTTCCAACGATTATAACTATGCTGAAATAAAATGCAAAAACACCTATTTCGGCAGGAGTAAACAACCGCGTAATAAAGGGAGCTGCAAGTAAAGGTATGATTTGTGCAAAACCGGTTCCTGCCATTAAGGTCAGGACATTTTTCACAAATTCATTTTTGAGCATTCTTTTTATCATAAAACTCTTCAGCCATTTAATGGCAAAAATACTTAATTTCATCAATACGGCTTATGTTATGATACACCGGATTAATAACACATTTTATATTTATAGTTTTATTATTTCTTCTGTAAAACAAAAAAATATTGGTAACCCAAATCTATACGCTTTTCCCTTATAATTCTGAATTTGCTCTTTAATAAATCCCTAACCTTTTTTCTAGGATAATTTCTTTTCCCCATTTCCCAATAATGTTGCCCATTATACTCCCAAAACCTTGAAAATTTTTCGAGTGCAAAAAATAATGAAATCTTATGTTTTTTGAATAAGCGGTAAGTGATCGTAGAACGGATAATCATTTCGAAATGAACAACTGTGTAAGGCACTGAAATAATAACATACTTTTTTGAAACCCTGTATAATTCATCCAAAGCTTTTCCAACTTCATCAAAAGGAATATGTTCAAGTATCTGAAATGCACAAACTACGTCAAACGACTCACTTTCTATAGGTAAATCACGAATATCTCCTATAAAATCAGGATCAAGATTCTTATCAATATCACAGGTTTGAATCGGCAGATTATGCTCTTTCATGTAATTTACAAGCATTTTATTTCCTACTCCAATTTCCAAAACCGATTCAGGATTTAAGTCAGTAATATATTTTACCTGATAATAGTAGGAAATAAATCGTCCCAAATCATCATAATTCGTGTGCTTGTATATTTTAGTCTGAATATTATTATCCATAAGTTCTTGAATTATATGCACACTAATTATTCTTTTTCAAAATAAATAAGTGGTCTTAATATTTTATCAAAAACATAATATTGAATTAATACAATATCCTTTTCATCATTAACCAAAGCATATAACCTGTCTAAATCAAAGGGTTCAAGCGATACACCATCATCAGTAAACAAATCCAAAAATCCCTTTTTATGAAAAGTTTTAACAATGATAGTATCTCCCGATTTATCAACCATGGTTATGATATGAACAGGTGTGGTTGAAGTAACTGAATCAATATAAGATTTTTCAAGTGTATTTGACAACAAAGCTTCAAATTTAATGTTATCAAAAGAAGCAAGAAAATTCAATAATTTTAAAGTATCATAATCTTCAATAATTTTATTTTCCTGTAAACCTCTTAATGTAAAATTGTCATTACCAATATTTGTGATATTATACGACCAACCAGGGTCTTCAATAAACTCAAGAGTTACCGATTTAATATCAGAAATATTTTGGTCAAAAACAGTATGGTCTCTCCAGTTATCTTCAATTGGTGAATAACGCGGTGATACGTAGCCGCGAAATCGCGGAATATGAATAATATACGGCTCTTTTGAATTTTCCATCAACATAAAAGTGCCGAGATTATCCTGAGTTGCATCGCCAACATAATAAGTTTTGGTTAATTTTTCATGAGGAAATAATTTTATTATACCAAAAAGATTTATTCGATAATCCATTTGATAAATCTCAACTTTTACTGCAATTGCAGCCATTCTTGAAATTACACTATTATGAGCAGCTCTAGAAACAGGAGACCTGACCTCAATATCCTGCATTGTTTTTAACAGCGATTCCACAATTTTTTTATTGGCTTTATATGTGTTGTTCAATTTCCATGACCCATCTTCTGTTTTTTCAAGAGTAACCTGATTATTATTTTTATCTGCCATGAAAATTTTTGTAACTATTGAAGTATCCTGTAATGTAAAATCACTAATATCTTTTCTTAATGTAGATTTTGAATTTGTTATTATAAGAATAGCAGCAACAATTATCAGAATAATTGTTATTGTTATGGTAATTTTATTTTTCTTCATCATCTTTTATCTTTAACGTTTAGCTA
>JADFUO010000250.1 GCA_015222115.1 Bacteroidota bacterium
AATGAACATTTTATCAGTATAACTTCCGACAAGGCAAAAAAATCTCCACGTAAAAGAAAAAATTACAATTTTCATAAAAAGCCGGAGGATACTTTACAACGTATGCTCAACGCAATTGAGCCTGATACTTATATTCAACCTCACAAGCACGAAAATCCTGATAAAAGAGAAGTTTTTTTTGTGTTACGTGGGAGAATTTTAGTAGTGGAATTTGATGATGAAGGAAACATAACCGACCATATAATACTTGATGCCTCAAAAGGTAATTACGGTGCAGAAATCCCTTCACGAACCTGGCATGTTATTATCAGTCTGGAGAAAGATTCAGTTGCCTATGAAGTTAAAGACGGCCCTTATAATCCGGAAGATGACAAACATTTTGCTCCATGGTCACCAAAAGAAGGTGATGATAATGCTTTGGATTTCAATAAAAAAATACTACGTGAATTAAAAATAATTTAAATTTGTATTCATTTAATAAAAAAATTAAATATAGGGTCGTAGCCCTATAATGTGCAAATATAGGATTACAGCCCTATATTTTATATAAATATGTAAATTAATTTTAAAATTAAATGGCACAAAAACCTTCAATACCTAAAGGAACACGCGACTTCTCCCCTGCCGAAATGGTGAGAAGAAATTATATTTTTGATATTATTAAAGAAGTTTTTCAACGATACGGCTACCTCCCGATTGAAACTCCTGCAATGGAAAATCTTACAACTTTGCTTGGAAAATGTGGCGAAGAAGGGGACAAGCTTTTATTTAAAATATTAAATTCAGGAGATTATTTTTCTAAAGTCAACATCCAAGACGAATCCAACCTGACTTCCAATAAATTAACACCTTTGATTTCTGAAAAAGGATTACGATTTGATCTAACCGTTCCGTTTGCAAGATATGTTGTCCAGCACCGTAATGACATCACTTTCCCGTTCAAACGTTACCAGATACAGCCCGTCTGGCGAGCTGACCGCCCTCAAAAGGGTCGCTACCGCGAATTTTATCAATGTGATGTGGATGTTATCGGAAGCAACTCATTATTAAATGAAGTTGAACTTGTTCAAATTATTGATGATGTGTTTGATAAACTTAAAATATTTTCAATTGTAAAAATCAACAACCGTAAAATTTTAAGCGGTATCGCTAAAATTATCGGAGAGGGTGACAAAATTGTTGATATTACCGTTGCCATTGATAAGCTTGATAAAATCGGCATAGAACAGGTTAATGAAGAATTAGTTCTAAAAGGAGTTTCTAAAAAAGCTATTGAACAACTGCAACCAATAATTAATCTGAAAGGAAAACTTAAGGAAAAATTTCCTAAACTTAAGGAAATCTTAAAGAATTCGAAAATCGGGATGGAAGGCATTGAGGAAACAATACAAGTTATGAAACATCTGAAAGACTTGAATATAAAGGCAAAATTCCAGTTAGATTTAACACTTGCCCGCGGATTGGATTATTATACAGGAATAATAATTGAGGTTATTGCAAAAGATGTCCCTATCGGAAGTATATGTGGTGGCGGACGTTATGACGACTTAACCGGCATTTTCGGTTTGCCCGGTATTTCAGGTGTCGGAATATCTTTTGGCGCCGACAGGATTTATGATGTTATGAAAGAACTCGATTTATTTCCTGAAGAAAGCCGGACAACAACACAAATAATGTTTGTTAATTTCGGTAAAGAAGAAGAAAAATATTGCCTTTCTTTACTGTCAGAAATCCGTAAAGCAGGTATCAATGCCGAAATATATCCCGAGCCGGTTAAAATAAAAAAGCAAATGTCGTATGCCAATAATAAAAAAATTCCTTATGTGGTTTTAGTTGGAGAAAATGAAATGAAAGATGAAATCCTTACAGTTAAAAATATGAATACAGGAGAACAGGTAAGATTATCTGTTTCTCAATTCATCAATGATTTATTAGATAATCAGGAAAAATGGCATTTTTCACAAAATTTATAGCATTCAAAAAAGTATTAATCTAAAATAAATAAATATTTTATACTTTTGCACTTCAAAATAAAATAATTCAAATGCAAAACTGGATATTAAAATTTATAATCAAAATAAACAGGAAAGCACTTTATTAACC
>JADFUO010000251.1 GCA_015222115.1 Bacteroidota bacterium
AAATTATTAAATCAATATAATGACTCATAATCAATTCCCCGAAAGCTTTCGGGGCTGGTTCGAATCCAGGTGGGCCCACAAAAGAAAGGAGCATTTTTTACAGATGCTCCTTTTGATTTTCAGCTATGTTTTATGTTTATATTATTCATCCCAAGTCTATTGATAAATTCTATATTGGACAAACATTGGATATCAAGCAACGAATTAGTGAGCATAACTCTGGAACATATTATGGCTCTTTTTATATAAGTTAATATTTGTTTCCTTCTTATCCCACCGACATATTTTGATCATATTTGATTTTTGGTGGCAATGCTCCTTTATTTACACCTTCAATAAAAAGGTCAACACATTTTCTGATATCCGGATGGTATCCGCCTTCCAAAACTGCAAAAATATTTTTAAATGAACGCCTGAGTTTAAGTCCGCATTTAAAATATGTGTCAAGAGAATATTTCAGTCCGAGTATTTTATCTTTATTATATGCATCAAAGCCGGCAGAAACACCAACTACATCAGGTTTAAAATTCCTTGCCTTTACAATTGCATCATCCATAGCTTCAAAAAATTCCTTATCACCACTACCGGCTACCAATGGGTAGTTAATTGTAAATCCTGTTCCTTCTCCCGATCCTGTTTCTTCCGGCGTTCCTGTAAAGGGATATGCATAAAGCTGATGCATTGAACAATACAGCACTTTATTGGAATCATAAAAAATTGATTGGGTGCCATCGCCATGATGTCCGTCAAAATCCAGAATAAAGACTTTTTTGCCTTCGTTAACAAGCTTTTGGGTGGCAATAGCAATATTATTGAAAAGACAAAATCCGGCAGCTCTTTCTTTTCCTGCATGATGACCGGGTGGGCGAATCACAGCAAAATCGTTTTGTTCAGATGCCATAATGCTCAACCCGACAGCAGTGCATGCTGCTTCATAAGATGCAGGATTCAGTTCTACTTCGGCAACAATATCTCCGTGTTTACATGCATCTTTTATTGCCTGTATGTATTTTTCGTCATGTACCAGCGAAAAATATTTTTCGCCGTCCGCTTCAATATCTTTCTGGTCTGAAAAATCGCTTATACGATATGCCCCTTCAGCATAACTGTCAACATTATGCAAGAGGAATTTTTTATTAAAAAGAATTTTCATGCTATTATCTCAAAATTACTACAAGTAATGATTTATACAAAGTTAAAAAAAATCATTAAATCAAGTTTTTGTTTAAATTTGGGTTTTATAAATTAATTAAAAAAATTAATTAAAAAAATTTAAATAATAAAACATATATGGAAATAATTGAAAAAAAAGCAGATTCGTTTGTCATTCTTAATTTAAAAGGCAGATTGGATACAACAAATTATGGCGAACTTGAAAAAAAGATCCTTGAATTACTTGAAAAAAAGGAAAATAACATAATAATTGATTGCGAAAAATTAGATTATATAAGTAGTTCGGGATTAAGAATTTTACTGATGGGGTTAAAAAAATTCAAAGCCAATAAAGGTAAATTTGTTTTATGCAACCTGCAGGAAAACATTAAGGAAATTTTTGAAATATCAGGCTTTTCAAGTATTTTTGATATTTATGAAAGCCAGAATGAAGCGTTAAAAGCATAACAATTATTCGAGCATTGATAATTTCCAAAGGTTTTTTTTACTCATTCTCAAAATTGGAGAAACAGCCATTATACCTGTTTTACCGATATTTTTCCGTAAAGACTTTAATTCTTTCAACCGGCTGTCAAGGTCGCTGATTTTTTTAACGGGTAAGCCCGTTTCTTTTAATAATAAATTGCTTTTTGCACGAATTGATAATTCCAGATACAACAATATATATGAAAGCATATCAAAAACAATGACCTTTGAAAAATGATGTTTTATGGATAAAAGATAAGACCCTGATTTTGTTTCGGAGAATTTCCCTTTTTTTATCATTTTCAGCAATTTAACTTCAGAATCAAATTCAATGTCAAGCCAGGTGCGTAAAGAATTTTCGCTTGCCTCAAAAATAATCATCATAATTAGTGGTAGGATAACCAAGATTATTAATGTTGTAATAACCGGTATAAACATAAACAGGTTAAAAAGATAATGGATTGCTATGGCAATTAACCAACTCAGAATAAATGCTTTAAAAATGTTTTTTTTCCGGTTAATAGAATTCATAACAATGATTGCCATAATTGAAATTGTTCCTCCGTGCATGATGGCAGTACCGAACCCTCTGACAATCCACAAC
>JADFUO010000252.1 GCA_015222115.1 Bacteroidota bacterium
CTTGAAAAAGTTATAAATCTTCTCTTACTTGGGTTTATCAATAAAATTGCAGGATGTTTGTTCGGGATATTAAAAGCTGCTTTTATTTTAAGTGTTATAATATTTATTATTAATAGTTTTGATTCAAAACAAGCAGTTATTACAAAGAAAATTCGCGAGAATTCAATATTATATAAACCCATTGCATCAATAGCACCATATATTATCCCCAAATTGAATCTTGATAAAATTGATATTACAAAGGAAAATGTTTTTAAGGATATTTAGATAAGCGACTAATCTTTAATGGATAAAATTCCCGGAAGCTCTTTCCCTTCAATATATTCAAGCATTGCACCGCCACCTGTGGAAACATAACTAACCTTGTTTTTTAAGTTGTATTTATTAATTGCAGCAACTGAGTCACCGCCACCAACTAATGAAAATGCACCGTTTTGTGTTGCATCTGTAATAGCTTCAGCAATATATTTTGTTCCTGCCTCAAAATTCGGCATTTCAAAAACACCCATTGGACCATTCCAGAGAATGGTTTTTGATTTTTCAATGACATCGGCAAATTTCTTACAGGTTTTTGGCCCGATGTCCAATCCCATCCAACCATCAGGAATATCATAAGAATTTGCTAATTTTTTATCAGCTTCATTTGAAAATTTGTTTGCAATAACAGAATCAACAGGCAAATAAAAATTAATACGTGCTTCTTTGGCTTTCTCAATGGTATCAATTGCTACTTTCAAAAGGTCTGCTTCAATTAATGAATTTCCGATATTACCGCCCATGGCTTTTATAAAAGTAAACATCATGCCACCACCGATAATAAAATTATCAACTTTGTTCATTAGTTGATTTATAATTTCAATTTTACCTGATACTTTTGCACCTCCTAAAATTGCGGTGAAAGGACGTTTAACTTCAGATAGTACTTTATTGATGTTTTTCAGTTCATTTTCCATAATATACCCGAACAGCTTGTTTTCAGGGAAGAATTTTGCAATCACAGCAGTTGAAGCATGAGCCCTGTGAGCAGTTCCAAAGGCATCATTTACATAGACATCTCCCAGTGATGCTAATTTTTTAGCAAAGTCTTCATCCCCTTTGGTTTCTTCTTCATAAAAACGGAGGTTTTCCAAAAGTAAAATTTCACCCGGTTTAAGATCGACAGCAAGATTTTTTGCTGAGTCGCCAATACAATCATCAGCAAATTTTACATTTGTATTTAATTTTTCTGACAAATAATTAATTAAATGTTTTAATGAGAATTTTTCTTCAGGCCCTTGTTTGGGTCTGCCCAAATGTGACATCAGGATAACAGAACCCCCGTCATCCAGAATTTTTTTTATGGTAGGAATAGCTGCATTAATGCGGGTAGCATCAGTAATTTTATATTTATCGTTCAGAGGAACATTAAAATCAACTCTGATGAGGGCTTTTTTGTCTTTAAAACTATAATTATCAAATGTTTTCATAAAATTAAATTTTTATACAATTACTTATTTATAAGTTATCAAAAGTCAAATTTACAAATTAATTAATTAAATTTGTTGTTAAAATTTATTGAATTAAATTCGCAGCGTTTTAAATTATTAAAAAAATGGATATAGTAATTGCCGGGGATGGCGAAGTTGGTTTATATATAGCAAAAGAGCTGGCAGCCGAGAATCACAACATAACCATCGTTGACCCGCATGAAGAGTTATTAAAAATGGTTGAATCCAACACTGATTTGATGACAATTACAGGTGATTCAACTTCCATATCGGTTTTAGAAAATGCAAATGTAAAAAAAGCAGATCTTTTAATATCGGTTGTTCATGACGAAAAAATAAATATTATAACATCAATTCTTGGGAAAAAGCTTGGTGCAAAAAGGACTATTGCAAGGGTAAACAGTTTGGAAAATTTAACAAAGGGAAACAGGAAAATATATGAAAACCTTGGAATAGATTCTTTTGTTTGTCCTGAAGACGTTGCTGCTCAAGAGATCATTAACTTGTTGCATCAAACAGCCGCCACCGAAATATTTGATTTTTCCGATGGTAAACTATCACTGTTTCTTATTAAATTGGAAGAAAATGCCCCTGTATTGAATAAAACCCTCAACCAGATTGCTGAAGAATATCCTCATTTGGATTTCAGGGCAATTGCCATACATCGTAAATCTTCAACAATAATTCCAGGGGGAGATGATATGTTTCTGGAGAATGACCTGTCGTATGTTATTACAAAACCCGAAGGTGTTGATGAACTCTTGAAATTAGGAGGTAAAACCAAAATTGATATTAGAAATATCATGATAATTGGAGGTGGAAGGGTCGGAAGAACAGCTTCTAAAAAATTAGAAAAAAAACTTAATATTAAACTATTTGAAATTGATAAGGAAAAATGTATAAATCTGACCAACTATCTTGAAGACACGCTTATTATTAATGGCGATGCCAGAGATATTCAATTACTGGAAGAAGAAGATATACGAAGTATTGATGCATTTATTGCTGTTACCGATAATTCGGAAACAAATATCATTGCGTGTCTTCATGCTCGTAAATATGGAGTAAAAAAAATCATTGCCTTAGTTGAAAATATTGATTATATTGATATCTCCCAGGAAATTGGAATTGATGCAATTATAAACAAAAAGCTGATTACGGCAAGTTATATTGTAAAATTTACAATGGGTGCCGAAGTTACTTCAATAAAGTGCCTTAGCGGTATTGATGCCGAAGTTATGGAATTGGTTGCCAAACCGAATTCAGCGGTTACAAAAAATCCGATAAATAAACTAAAATTTCCTAAAGGTGCAATAATTGGCGGAATTGTCAGGGGTGAAGAAAGTTTTATTGCAATAGGTGAATTTCAAATACTTGAATGCGATAAAGTTGTTGTATTCTCTTTACCTCATGCTCTTCATAAAGTTGATAAATTGTTCAACTGATAAAATCTTTTCACATCATGTTAAATGGGGCTAAAATAAACATAAAATTAATCTTAAGATTTATTGGATTCTTACTAATTGTTGAAGGTTTTTTTATGTTTTTAGGCATACCTTTTTCAATTTATTACTGTGGGAATAATTGCAACTCTTTATTAATATCAGGATTGATTACCTCTTTTTCGGGGCTGATCTTATTACTTTTAACAAGGAAAAATTATAATAAGAATATTGGAAAAAGAGAAGGGTATATAATTGTTACTTTTTCATGGATAATTATTTCGATTTTTGGCACGCTTCCCTTTCTGATAAGCGGTGCTATACCGGATTTTACAAATGCATTTTTTGAAACAATTTCAGGATTTACTACAACCGGTGCATCCATTTTAAATGACATTGAATCTTTGCCCAAAGGAATATTATTCTGGCGAAGTATAACCCATTGGATTGGCGGAATGGGGATTATTGTATTATCAATAGCAATCTTACCTGTTTTAGGAATTGGCGGAATGCAATTATACGCTGCTGAAATGCCCGGACCTGCACCGGATAAACTTCATCCACGTATTACACAAACAGCAAAAAGACTATGGGGAATTTATATTATTTTAACTTTTGTTGAAACCGGCTTATTATTGCTTGGAAATATGAGTTTGTTTGATGCACTTTGCCATGCCTTCGGAACTATGGCAACCGGAGGTTTTTCAACACAAAATACAAGTATTGCAGGCTATTCTCCTTATATTCAATATGTAATTATTGTATTTATGATTTTTGCCGGAACCAATTTCACCTTGCATTACCTTGCCTTGCATGGAAAGCTTAAGAAAATTTGGCAAAATGAAGAGTTCAGGTCTTATGTTTATTTAATTTTTTTAGTAAGTATAATAATCACGGTTTCCTTAATTATACTAAGTAATGAATCTTTTGAAAGGGCTATAAGAGAATCATTATTCCAGGTTATTTCAATTATTACAACAACAGGTTATGTAACTGCAAATTATTTAGGTTGGCCCGGGTTACTTTGGATGATAATATTTTTGCTGATGTTTGTAGGTGGCTGTGCAGGTTCAACAGGTGGAGGGATAAAGATACTCCGCCAGTTGTTATTGTTTAAAAACAGTGGAATGGAGTTAAAACGACTAATTCATCCAAAGGCAATAATCCCCGTAAAATATAATCGTAAAACAGTATCTCAGGATATTATTTTTAAGATAATGGCATTTTTCCTGATATATATAATAATTTTTGCATTAGGCACATTTGTGATGTCCCTTATCGGCCTTGATTTTGAAACTGCAATTGGTTCAACTGTAGCTACTTTGGGAAATATTGGCCCTGGTATTGGTAATGTCGGACCAGGAGGCAATTATGCAAATATCCCGGAATTTGGCAAATGGTTCTTATCTTTTCTTATGCTTTTAGGCAGGCTTGAATTATTTACAGTTTTAATTTTGTTATCACCCGCTTTTTGGAGGAAATAATTCCCTTTAACATTTTAATTTCAGTAAAGTTTTGAAATACTATACAACCTCATAC
>JADFUO010000253.1 GCA_015222115.1 Bacteroidota bacterium
AAGCTAAAACAATACATGAACGTAATATTTGCAGATAATAATAAACTAAAGGATTTAGAAATATTTTAAGACAAAGTAAAAGCAGAAAATGGATATATATATTCTAAATATTGAAACTGCTACAAGTATATGCTCTGTTGCTTTAACAAAGAATAATGAATTATTATCGCGTAGAGAATCTGATGATAAAAATTCTCATTCTTCTAAACTTACATTATTTATTGATGAAGTAATTAAAGAAGTTGATATTAATTACACTGATTTGGATGCAATTGCGGTTAGCAAAGGTCCTGGCTCATATACCGGCTTAAGAATAGGTGTGTCAACTGCAAAGGGGTTATGTTATGCTTTGGATAAACCTTTAATTTCCGTTGGCACTTTACAAGCAATGGCTTTAGGTATGGCTGAAAAATTCATTACAGAAAATTTATATGAGAAACCTGTATTATTTTGCCCGATGATTGATGCAAGACGAATGGAAGTTTATTCTGCTTTGTATGATTCAAATAATAAAGAAGTCCGGGAAATCAGGGCAGAAATTATTGATAAAAATTCTTTTTCTGAATTTTTACAAAACAACGAAATCATCTTTTTCGGTGATGGTGCTTCAAAATGCAAACAGGTTTTAGCACACCGGAAAAATGCGATTTTTATTGATAACTTTTTCCCCTCAGCTTCATTTATAACTGAAATAGCAAATTTGAAATTCGAGAACAAAGATTTTGAAGATGTTGCTTATTTTGAGCCGTTTTATTTAAAAGATTTTATTCCGGGAAAACCGAAGGTGAAAGGATTGTATTAGGCAGTTAAAAAGCCCTTTAATAATAAGATGTTATGATATTTATTAAAATGTATTTTACGAATTATGGAAACAAAAAAGAAAGTTAATTCTTGTGAAGAATGCAAGATGCGGAAATTTGCCGAAAGAAAACCAAATTCATTTTGGGCAAAAGTATGGCGCTGGCATACTAAATGGTGCCCCGGCTGGAAAGCTTATCAGAAAGAAATAGATCAGCAGGCATAACGACAAACATATCGCCGATAATCTTAATCTGCAAATAATTTTCTACAAATTTACGAGTGGTAGTAGCAGTAGCAGTGTGATTTTCCCTGCCGCTGTTACTGCCACTTGTTTATAAATTCCCACCAAAAGATGAATTAATTTTAAAACTTGTTAAAAAAATACATAGAATCCTACAATTAGGATAGGATATTTTTTTAATTTTGGAAATTCAAAAAAATCAAATTAAAATTATGAATTACGAAATATTAAAACTTAAAATTGAAGATGGTATTGCTTTGGTTACTATTAGCCGTCCTGAAGCATTAAATGCACTGAATTCAAGGTTTTTCCATGAAATGGACGACATAGTGGCTTCCATTGCTTCAAATGAAAAAGTTAAAGTGATGATAATAACAGGCGAAGGCAAGGCATTTGTTGCCGGAGCCGACATTGCTGAAATGGTTGATATGACACCGGAGCATGGGACTGCATTTTCAAAATTAGGACAAAATACTTTCAGCAGTCTTGGAAAACTGGAAATTCCTGTTATTGCAGCTATCAACGGCTTTGCTCTTGGAGGAGGACTGGAATTGGCAATGGGATGTGATTTTCGCATTGCAAGTTCTAAAGCTAAGTTCGGACAACCGGAAGTTAATTTGGGAATGATCCCAGGATATGCCGGCACACAACGCTTACCACGCCTCGTTGGTCTGGCTGATGCACTTTATATGCTTACAACCGGTGAAATGATACGAGCAGAAGATGCACTGCGTATAGGTTTGGTTCAAAAAGTTGTAGAACCGGATGAACTTATGGATGAAGTGAAAAAGATTGCCAAAACTATTGCTTCCAAAGGTCCTAAGGCTATAAAAAAAGTAAAATATGTAGCACGTAAGGGATTGCTTTCCGAATTTGAAAAAGCTTGTGATTTGGAATCGGATTATTTTGGCTCCCAATTTAAAGATGAAGGTGAAGAAGGCATGAAAGCATTTCTTGAAAAAAGAAAACCTGATTGGTAAAATTCCAGTATTTTTTATTTTTTGTCTTTATAAAACCCAACCCAGATAAACTGGAAATAACAAATTACAAATCTCAAATAACAAATAAATTATAATCAAATATTAATAACCAATGAATTACGAAGAAAGACTCCAAAATGTGACGGTGCTTGGTGCCGCCGGGAAAATGGGCAGCGGAATTTTGTTGCTTACTGCTGTGGAAATGGCTGATATTAGCCTTAAACCCGAGAATCAAACCAAAACTTATGTTTTAAATGCAATGGATGTGTCGCATGAAGGACTCGCAGGTTTGCTGAAATACCTTAAAGTTCAGGTTCTGAAAATTGCCGAGAAAAAAACGGTTCTGCTCAGAAAAATATATGCCGACAGAACCGACCTTATTGAGAACAAAGATATTATTGACCAGTATGTCTTTGATGTTATCAATATTATACGACCTGTAACCAAATTAGAAGCAACTTACGATTCAAACCTGATTTTTGAAGCTGTAAGTGAAAATAAAGATTTGAAAGTTAAATTGCTTTCGCAGATTGACAGTAATAATCCTAATAATCCATGGTATTTTACAAATACATCATCTGTGCCAATAAATGTTGTTGAAAAAGAAGCAGGTCTTGAAGGCAGGATTCTCGGATTCCATTTTTATAATCCTCCTGCAATCCAAAAATTAGTTGAACTGATTGTTACTGATAAAACTAAAAAAGAAGTTGTTGAATTTGCCAAAACCTATGCAAAAAATTTACGAAAGATCATTGTTCCTTCAAATGACTTTGCAGGATTTATCGGTAATGGACATTTTATGCGCGACTCACTTCATGCAATTACCGAAACCGAAGCTCTTGCTAAAGATATGCCGTTTGTTGAGGCAGTTTATATGGTGAATAAAGTTGCACAGGAATATCTTGTCAGACCAATGGGAATTTTCCAGTTGATTGATTATGTTGGTATTGATGTTGTTCAGTTTATTATGAAAGTGATGAATCCGTTTGTAACTGATGAAGAATTACACAGCTCTTTATTGGATAAAATGATTGAACTGGGTGTAAAAGGCGGGCAAAAATCCGACGGCTCACAAAAAGACGGTTTTATGAAATATGAAAAAGGGCAGCCGGTCGCTATTTTTGACCCTGATGAAAAAGAATATATCCCGATATCAGAATTTAAGGATAAGTGTGATAAAAAATTAGGACCACTTCCAGATTCAAAAATATCATGGAAATCAATAATTCGTCGTCCTGATAAAGAAGTTTTGCTAAAAGATTTCTTTAAAACAATGAAAACAATGCAAACATTTGGTGCCGAATTAGCTGTAAAATACGGAAAACGTTCAAACGAAATTGGTAAAAAGTTAGTAGCCGATAATGTTGCTAATAACGAAAATGATGTCAATACTGTTATGCTTACCGGATTTTTCCATGCTTATGGCCCTGTGAATACATTTTTTGATTAAACAGTATTTTTAGAAAAACATATAAGAATTCATAAATTAAATAAAGATTAAAAAAATTTAAAAAATGAAAAAATTAAGAAAAAAAGTATATATGACTGCAGGTTATAATACAATTTCATTGGGAACAGGCAGGAGAGAATTTCATCCTAAAAAGCCTCGTCCCGGAATTGAACATTATATAAAAGAAGCAGGGCAGGGCACCTTAAAACAAATTGGTGGTGCAAAGAATGTTGATGAAGGTGCAATTGGGAATTTTATGGCGCCCAGATTTAACAGACAAGGGAATTTACCGGGGTTTATCCCTATGATAGATGAAGAGCTGCAATGGAAGCCATGTACCAGTACCGAAGGAGCTTGTGGGTCTGGAGCTTTGGCATTAATGAGTGGCATAAAATCTGTACTTGCCGAAACTGCCGATGTGATTCTTACTGTTGGTGTTGAAGTACAAAATACTATGAAAGCAATCTACGGAGCTGATGTCCTTGCCGGTGCCGGTTGGTATCAAAAAAGAAAAAACGGTCATGCTTATTTTTTCCCCGGACAATTCAGCGACAGGGCAGGAGCATATTATGAAAAATATGGGATGGAATATACAAGAAAGGGCTTCCGCCGTTGGTTCAGGAATGCCATTGAAAATGCACGGCTTTGTCCTACTGCTCAGGAATATGAAAATAAAGTTAAAGACCTTGATGCTTTATATGATAAAATGAAACCAAACGGAAAAGCTTTTGTTGATAATCTATCAGTTTTAGATTGTTCAAAAGTTTCTGATGCTGCTTCTGCAATTGCAATTGTTTCCGAAGAAGGATTAAAAAGAATTGGTATTCCGAAAGAAGAAGCTGTTGAAATACTTGGCTGGGCTCAGGTTGAAAGAAATATTACTAACGACCCGTCTGATTTAACCGAACTTACAACTATAAAAAAAGCAGCAAAAGAAGCAATAGAGTCGGCTAATATTACAATTCATGATCTCGCTACAATTGAAACACATGATTGTTTTTCAATTGCCGGAATTCTGGCTACTGAAGCCTTTGGATTTGCCGAACCCGGTAAGGGTGCTCAATTTGTTGCTGACGGCAATACTGACAGAGATGGTATAATCCCGATGAATACTACAGGTGGATTAATCGGCTGGGGCCATCCAACAGGAGGAACCGGTGTACATCAGGCAGTAACTATTTGGGAGCAATTAACCGGAAAAGCAGGAAAAGCCCAGATAGAAATCCCTGAAGACCGCCCATACGGAATGACTGTTAATATGGGTGGCGATGATGTAACTGTTGTGGCAATTATTTATAAAAGAGGGTAAAACAATAAACAGAAAAAAGTTTATTTATACTAAATGCCTGTCCTTATGGATGGGCTTTTTAATTTAACCTAAATCATTCGGGTTAATTTTATACTTTTGCATCATTAATTAAAAACATAATAATTATGAAGAAATTTGCTGTAATATTATCCGGTTGCGGTATTTATGACGGTGTCGAAATTCATGAAGCCACATTAACTTTATTAGCCATAAAAAAATTAGGTGCCGGTTATCAGTGTTTTGCACCGGATATTTTCCAACATCATGTTATCAATCACCTTACCGGAGATGAAATGAATGAAAAAAGAAATGTTTTGGTTGAATCTGCAAGAATTGCCAGAGGAGATATCAAACCTTTGAGCGATTTTAATCCAAAAGAATTTGATGCACTGATATTTCCCGGAGGTTTTGGTGTGGCAAAAAATTTATGCACTTTTGCCTTTGACGGTTTTAATGCAAGTGTGAATAAAGAAGTTGAAAAAGCTGTGAAGGAAATGCTAAAATTAAAAAAGCCCATAGGTGCGATGTGCATTGCCCCTGTTTTGATTGCTAAAATTATCGGTGATGTAAATGTAACTGTCGGCAAAGATGAAGCAACAGCCGAAACCATTGAAAAGATGGGTGCAACACACATTACTGCCAATTATGATGATGTTGTGATTGACGACAGACACAATGTTTTTACAACACCATATTATATGGAAGCTACCGATATTGTTCAGGTATATGAGGGAGCATACAATATTATTGAAGCTATGTTAAAAGTAATGAGATAAAGAAAATGAATAGAATTACAGAACTTTTCAAAATTAAATACCCGATTATTCAGGGTGGGATGATATGGTGCAGTGGCTGGGAACTGGCTTCTGCTGTGAGTAATGCCGGCGGTTTAGGACTGATTGGCTCGGGTTCAATGTATCCGGATGTTTTACATGAGCATATCCGAAAATGCAAAGTTGCAACAAAAAATCCTTTTGGGGTGAACCTGCCGCTTTTATATCCACAAACCGAAGAGCATATTGATATCATTATAAAAGAAAAAGTAAAAATAGTTTTTACTTCTGCAGGGAATCCTAAAAAATATACATCTTACTTTAAGCAGCATGGTATTACTGTTGTTCATGTTGTGGCTAATGTAAAATTTGCAAAAAAATGTGAAGAAGCAGGAGTTGACGCTATTGTTGCCGAGGGTTTTGAAGCAGGCGGCCATAATGGTTTTGAAGAAACAACAACTATGACTTTGATACCAATGGTTCGTAAAGCTGTTTCAATTCCATTAATTGCAGCGGGCGGAATTGCTTCAGGAAGAAGTATGCTTGCAGCAATGATACTGGGAGCTGACGGCGTTCAAATAGGCAGCCGTTTTGCAGCTTCTTCCGAATCGTCAGGTCATATTAATTTTAAACAAAAAATTGTTGAAGCTCAAGATGGTGATACAAAACTTACTTTAAAACAGCTTATTCCTGTAAGATTAATTAAAAATAAATTTTTTAATGAAGTTCAAACTGCAGAATATAACGGGACTTCGATTGAAGGATTAAAAAAATTGCTTGGGCATGGAAGAGCTAAATCAGGTATGTTTGAAGGTGATGTGAATGAAGGTGAGTTGGAAATCGGGCAGGTGTCGGGAAT
>JADFUO010000254.1 GCA_015222115.1 Bacteroidota bacterium
CTATCCGGTTGAAAATGTATTTCTTAACTGTAAGGTTTCAATCCATTATTGCACTGAAGTATATAATATTACTTTTTTTAAAGGAGTTTCTGAACCAACTGAGTTCAGGGTGATTGATGTTTGAGTAAAAGATGAAAAAATAACTTATCAATTACAAAAATTATGTCAAATGAATTATCCGTACTAATAGCAACACCTGCATCAATTGCCTTTTATTTACAATATTTGTTTTGGGATTATGAGAAATTGATATCTGTTGATAGAATAATAATTTCTCAGGGATTATAGGATAATTTCTGTTTTTTTGTATATTTGTAAAAAAAATAATTTATGATAAAATATATAATATATGACTGATTATAATGATGAACTAAACGAAAAAGAAAAACTGGAACAGGAAAATTTCCTGCTTAAATCGAAAATAATCATTAAAGGTGGTGATTTTCAAAAATTCTCGGATATTGACCCTGAAATTGAGAACCAATTTCTGAAAAACATCATGGCTTTTGAAGAAGGAGAAGTAAAACCAGTACATGAAATCCTTGGCATTGATTCTGATGATTTCCCACCTGCCGAAAAATTGTCAAAAGTGGAATTAAAATCCAGATTTGAAATGCTCCTCAAAATTCTTGAAGAACACAATTGCTCCTATGACGTTTCAGAAAAAGTTCCTTTGGAAGTTTCATACAACTTCCTTACTCAAGAATATCTCCATGAAATAAGTGAAGTTATGCCTGTAGGTTTCGGATGGCATATAGATGGATGCAGCGGAGATTGTCCGAGCTGTTTTCAATTAGACTACTGCAACATCAAGGATGAAATCTGGGGACAGGAGGAACTAAAAGCAGAAATAAAAAGACGGGAGATAGAAGAGAATTGTTGAATTTTTATAAAAAAATCAATTTAAAATATATCAAAATTCTGGAATTTCAAATTGTATCAATGAGATTGGATTTATGAGCTTTTCTTTAAAATAATTAATTGCTTTTTCAAGATTCTCTTCAGCTTTTTTTGTCAGTTCTTCTTTAAAATTCCATTCATATCCTTTTATATGAAGTAACAAAGTAACAGGCGATTTATCATAGAGTTTTTTACACAAGTCTAAAATATAGCCAGGGGAGGCAGAGTGTGTTGTGAAAGACATTTTTGATGATTCGGTAACTTTTGAAATGCAAAAATCCTGAATATCTTCTTTTGAGGCATCAATAAAAATTACCAAATCCTTATCGGAGATGGCATCTGCATCTTCAATATTGAGCTGGTAATTACTGTCAAATTCAAAACCTTCCAGACCTTCTTTATTAACCCATTTTTGCATACGGTTTATGAACTTATTTCCCAAACCATCGTCTTGTCTTCCCGGGTTACCGTAACCGTAAAGTAAAACTTTCATAATGGGTTTAGGTTCTTTTTTTATCAATAAGATTATTTTTTGAATCGTATAATGAAACTTCCAGAGGCATTTTACCTAATGCGTGAGTTGCACAGCTAAGACACGGGTCATAAGCCCTGATTGCAACCTCAACAGCATTCAGCATTCCTTCGGTAATTTCTTTTTGACCGGCAATCATACTGTCAGCAACACATCTTACAGCAATATTCATTGGTTCATTATTATTAGTTGTTGAAACAATAAGGTTTGCCATTGTTATCTGGTCGTTTTCATTAATCCTGTAATGGTGGAATAAAGTTCCTCGCGGAGCTTCAAGCATTCCTACACCTTCATTAACTCTTGTTCCTTTAACAACCAAATCATCTTTCTGGAGGTCAGGGTCGTTCAATAATTCCTTCATCATTTCGGCAGCATGGAGCGTTTCAATCAATCTTGCCCAATGCATGTGCATTGACATATTGTTTGGCTTACCGTTTGTATATGCCTTGAATTCCTCAAATTCTTTTTGAGCTAATGGTGAAGGAATGAAATCTGCAGTATTTAAACGTGCAAGAGGACCTACACGATACCAACCGTCTTTTTTACCATATTCAATTAAATATGGAAATTTCATATAGCTCCAGTTCCTGACCTCTTCTGCAATATATTTCAGATAATCTTGTGGGTCAACATCATGAAGTATTTTTTTACCTTCTGCATCAACTGCCCTGATAACACCATCATAAAGATCCATTGCACCGTCTTTTCTTACAAGACTTAAATGACTTGATGGAAAAGCAGCAAATGTATCAATAAGTTCTCTGTGTTTTTTATGATAATCTTTGAAAAAGTTAACTGCATCCAGTGACCATGATATCATTTTATCAATATTCATTGGGTCCGGTCCATATAGGAATCTATTACGTTCTTCAATACTGAGGTTCTTATTTATTCCTCCCGGAATTGCACCTGTTCCGTGAATTTTTTTACCGGCAGTAACTTCAATTATTTCTTGTCCGAATTTACGCATCATCACACCCTGAACAGCAATGTCCTTAAATTTCATTGCAACACCGATTATGTTACGAATTGCTGGATCAGCATCAATTCCAAAAAGTAAATCAGGAGATGCAAGATGGAAAAAGTGCAATGCATGCGACTGAAAAATTTGTCCGTAATGCATAAGTCGTCGCATTTTTTCTCCTGTTGGTGTTAATCCGTCGCCGGTACCAGCACCAACAATAACATCCATTGCTTTAGCGGCAGCAAGGTGGTGACTAACAGGACAAATTCCGCAAAGACGCTGAACAAGCACCGGAGCTTCCCAGTATGGTCTGCCCTGAACAAAACGTTCAAATCCTCGGAATTCAACAATATGTAATCTGCTTTGTACTACATTTCCATTATCGTCCAGGTGGATTGTTACTTTTCCATGACCTTCCACTCTGGTTACTGGTTCAATAGTTATTTTTTTTGTCATTTTTTATGTGATTTTAATCAAATTTTACAACTTCATAAGGTAATTTAAGTTCGTTTCCGGTGAGAATGGCTACTAATGCATCCCAAATCAAATCTGCTCTTGGAGGGCATCCGGGAAGAAAATAATCAATTTTCACTATTTCATGACATGGATAAACTTTATCCAGCATCATTGGAATTTCATCATCATTAGGAAGAATTTTATCAGGATTACTATTTACAACGGTTGGACCATTTAAGTATGCTTCATCAAGACACTCTTTAATGGGAATACCATTTCTGTATGCAGGTAATCCACCCATAAGGGCACATTCTCCAAATGAAATTAAAATTTTACAATTTTTTCTAAAATCTTTTAATACGTGAACATTTTCGCTATTAGAGCAACCGCCTTCAATCAAGCCAATATCACATTGTTTGGTAAATTTTTTAATGTCGTCAATAGGTGATTTATTAAACTCAACTAATTCAATCAGTTCAAGTATTCTTTCGTCAATGTCTAACAATGACATGTGGCAGCCAAAACAGCCACATAAAGATGTTGTTGCAACTATTGGTTTACTCATTATATAACCTCCATATATATTTGAACATTCTAAATTACTCTTTCAATATTACTACCAATTGGCATTTTATCATATTTACGTGTGCCGATTGGTTCATTAAAACC
>JADFUO010000255.1 GCA_015222115.1 Bacteroidota bacterium
ACGTAAAGGCGCAGAGAAAATAAAATGATAAATGGCAACTGAATGACCCCGTGAAATATACCGATAAATCGCCAATCATTCCAGCAATTTCTAATTTCCAATTTCCAATTTCTGATTTCATTACATAATCATCCCCTTGTCTGTCCAAATTAAATCTAAAATCTAAAATCTAAAATCGTAATTCGTAATTAATGTCATCCTGAGCGAAGACGAGGGACGTAATTCGTAACCTGCATCATACCACCGCAAGAATAAAAATTTTCCGTAATTGTATAATATAATCTTTTCATTTTAGTTCAATTAATTTATCTTTGCCGTCCCAAATTAAATATTTAAATATATGAATAGAAATACAGTTTTTGGATTATTACTGATAGGTGCAATTTTTGTTGCCTGGAGTATCTGGATGACTCCTTCCAAAGAAGAACAGGCAGAAAAGAAAAGGAAACAGGATTCGCTGATGATGGTTCAGCAGGAAAAATATCAGCAGAGAAAAATTGATTCATTAGTTCAAATAAAAGCAGAAGAAAAAGTACAGGAATTAATTGATAAAAAAATAATAGAAGAGCAAGTTGAAGATGTGATTGATATTAGTATTGTTGAGGAAGATGTGGTTGACAGGGACAAATTCAGTGTTTTTGCAAATTCTTCGGTTGGTGAAAATAAAATATTTAAGTTAGAAAATGATGTTCTTAAGCTAAAAATTAATTCTAAAGGTGGAAAGATTCATTTTGCCGAGTTAAAAGATTACGTAACGTATGATTCGCTTCCGTTGATTTTGTTTGATGCCGATTCATCAATTTTCGGTTTTTCATTTTTTGCAGACAACAGGTTAATAAACACTAATGATTTATATTTTCAGCCATACTGGAAGGATTCATGGCTTAAAGATAAAGATTCAATTGTAATAAGCGGCAACGATTCGATTCAGTTTGCTATGCGACTATATATTGATGCTGGTGATATATCTTTCAATGAAAACAGGTATATTGAATATTTATACACATTAAGGGGTGATAATTACAGATTAGGATTTACTGTGAATTTTGTCGGAATGAAGGATGTTATTTCAACAAGTGGCAATGTTTTGGATCTTGTGTGGAGTGCTGATCTCAGAAAACAGGAAAGAATCGTTGACAGGTTAAGCGGAACTACAATTTACTATAAATATTATAAAGATGATGTTGATTATCTTTCCGAAACAAGTGATGATGAAGAATCGCTTAAAACAAAAGTTAAATGGATCTCATACAAACAACGTTTTTTTACTTCTACTCTGATAGCTGATAATTATTTTTCTAATGCAGAGATTAAAGCATTTACCGACCCTTCTGCAGAATTAAATGATCGTTACTTAAAATCAATGTATTCTATTATTGGGGTGCCTTATTCAATGATAGCCGATAATCAAAGTATTCCGATGTCGTTTTATTTCGGTCCTAATAAGTATAAAATTCTCAGGAAATACAGACTTGATCTTGAAGAACAAATTCCATTGGGCTGGAGTTTCTTTTTGCTTGCATGGATAAATATTTATGCAGTTATACCTGTGTTTGATTTTCTCGGAAGTTTTGGCTGGAACTATGGTATAATTATATTGATTCTTACAATTTTATTAAAAGTAGTTTTATTTCCTATTGCATATAAAACATATAAATCAACAGCAAAGATGCGGGTGTTAAAACCCGAGATTGATGAAATTGCCAAAAAGTTCCCGAAGAAAGAAGATGCAATGAAAAAGCAAAAGGCAACTATGGCATTTTATAAAAAAGCAGGTGTGAATCCTATGGCAGGTTGTGTGCCAATGTTGCTTCAAATGCCTATACTTATTGCATTGTTCAGGTTTTTTCCGTCGTCAATTGAATTAAGACAGCAGTCATTTTTATGGGCAACAGACCTTTCTTCGTATGATTCAATATGGACTTTTCCACATGGTTTTTCAATTCCGTTTTATGGCGATCATATAAGTTTGTTTACTTTATTAATGACAGTTTCTACTATTTTCTATACAAAAATTAACAACCAAATGATGGCATCATCAAGCCAGCAAATGCCCGGAATGAAAATGATGATGTATCTTATGCCGATAATGTTCCTTGGATGGTTTAATAATTATGCCGCAGGTTTGAGTTATTATTATTTACTGGCTAACCTGATAACTTTCGGACAGATGTTTTTGATAAAACAAACAATCAACGAGGAAAAATTATTAAAACAAATCCAGATGAACAAAAAGAAACCTGTGAAAAAATCAGGTTTCCAGAAACGGCTGGAAGAAGCTGCTAAGAAAAAAGGTTATAAATCACCCGGGAGGTAATAAGTAGTGTTTGTAAGAAAACGCCAATAACTGCGTTACGCTCATCTTAAAACTCAGTCATCCGTACGGACTCCTGATTTTTAAGATTTCGTCCCGA
>JADFUO010000256.1 GCA_015222115.1 Bacteroidota bacterium
GTGTTAAGCAATCCTTGAGCGAGCTTAATGGTAAATTTTAAAAACATGTAAAAAAATAATTAAAAGATTCTGAGATTTATTTCTGTAAAAAAAAGTAAGCGGCTAGGATTGCGTGGTTTTATTGCTGCTTAGAGATTCTTATGGGAATTCTATGAAGTCTTGAACTCCCGCCCGTGCCGAAAGGCACGTTCGGACGGGTTTGGTTCTTTTGGTTCAAGCCAAAAGAACAACTAAAAAATCCTTTATAAATATTTGTTCAGCTCTTTCATAATAAGATGTATGCCCGTACCATACCTTAAAATCTTACTTTACCTGATTGATCCATTCAACAGGTACTAATGAAAGTCCTGTACATAGTAAATAAATTTTTACCAAAATTACTCAAGAAGGTAAGTAAATCAAAATTAAAACAGAGAAAACTTGGTTAAATAAAAAAAATTCATTAATTTTAGGAACTATATATTTTTTAAAACCAAATCTCATGAAACGATTTATTATTATTATAGTCATTCTGCTTTTTTTCATTACAGAGACTTTCTCTCAAAAATATCTGACAGTTTTTAACGGTAATGACAACGGTCTTGGTTCCCTCAGATATTGTATTGAACTTGCTTCGCCAGGCGATACTATTATTTTTGATCAGAATGTAACGGAAGTTATACTAACCTCCGGAGAACTGTTCATAGATAAATCCATAACCATTAAATCGGAAAATGAACGTGTAACCATATCACGCAGTCAGTTAATCAAGAATCTTTTCAGGATTTTTAAAATAGAAAATATTTTAGATGAAATTTATGTTACATTATCCAATTTGGAGATATCCTGTGGGGAGGCAACATATGATGAAATCTATAAAGGACATGGAGGTGGGATATATATAAATACACCGAATGGAACAATTATCATAGAAGGTTGTCATATTATGAATAATCATGCTGCAATAGCTCCCTATTCTGGCTATAATGGTGGCTCAGGAGGAGGTATCTATATTAACAAAAAAAATGATACTCTCCAGATGGGAAATTGTCTTATTAAAGATTGTATTATCCAAAACAATAAAACAGGTGACGGGGGAGATGCATTTTATTATGCAGGAGATGGCGGTAATGGAGGTGGTATCTATATAGGCGATTTAATGCCTGTAACTATTGAAAATACAATTATACAAAATAATTCAACTGGAGAAGGAGGATCTAGTTGGATAGAATTTCATGGTTGTACTGGTTCTGGTAGTGGAATACTCTCAAGAGGTATAATATTAAATTTATTAAATTGCCTTGTAACTCATAATACAATAGGTGATTATTGGGATTGTTTCCCGGCATGGGGAGGTGGTATCGTTGGATATTCAAACATTATTAATTCGACAATCTGTTATAACTGTCAGGATAGCTATCAATCAGATTTGCCACTTTATGGAGGAGGAGTTTGTGCATGTTTTTCGAGCGCAGGTGATACAACAACAATAAGAAATTCAATTATATCAAACAATTATGCTTTTTTTGGGCCGGATATTGCTGGTTGTGCCTATGTTTCATATAGTCTTGTAAAAGATTCCAGTTATTGTATGATTTTTGGTGACCAGAATTTATATAACACAGACCCTTCTTTAATAGATTCGGTAAATGATTTTCAGTTGAATTTCAACAGTCCCTGCATCAACGCTGGAGATCCTGATACCAGCGGTTTAACTGCAGATGATTTGAACGGGGATCCAAGAATCGTTAACGACCGTGTAGACATGGGTGCTTATGAATATCAGTTCCCATTATATATTGCTCCGATATACGAAAAGGGAGATATCTCAATTTATCCAAATCCAAACAGAGGTATTCTATATATTTTTGGGGACTTGAGCAAACTCAAAGAAATCCATATTATTGATACAAAAGGAAACATACTTGTTGAGTTTCAGAAAAACATTCCTTCAATGCTTAACTTACAAAATATTCCATCAGGATTCTATGTTATTCATATTCTAACTGATACGAAAACGATTGTTAAGAAACTGATTATTATTAAATAAATATTCTGTTTTTTACTCGTATTTTTTCATATAATCCTATAAAGAAGAAAATAACAGCTTACACCGGGCGAAGACGAGGTGTGGCTTTATGCTATTTTGTTTCGAAAAAAACAAACAAAAAACCCGAAACCGTATGGAATCGGGGTTTTGATTTTTAATAAGTGGTACCACCTGGAATTCCCGCCTGACTGAATGACATCAGTCATTCGGGCAGGGAACCAGGGACACATGGATTTTCAGTCATTTAAAGAAAAAATATTTTTCAAAAATCTTCTTCCGGCTGCAGATTTAAGGTATTTTTCTCTACCTCTGGCAGATTTTCTACTATTAGCAGTTTCAGAATAAATTATTTTCCATGGTTTAAAAGCGTTAGTAAATTTAGATTTTCCGGCATTATGCTCTTTTAATCTTCTATTAATATCTAT
This sequence comes from Bacteroidota bacterium, assembly GCA_015222115.1. Classification (GTDB taxonomy): domain Bacteria; phylum Bacteroidota; class Bacteroidia; order Bacteroidales; family JADFUO01; genus JADFUO01. The sequence goes on from JADFUO010000256.1 coordinate 2,455, forward strand.
AGTCATACCTACATAACGTTTATTAGAAGATAAACTTTCGAGAACATATATGTAGAATAATTCAGGCATATAGAAAAAAACCACTCTTGGTGAGTGGTTTAAGTTGTGGTACCACCTGGAATTGAACCAGGGACACACGGATTTTCAGTCCGTTGCTCTACCAACTGAGCTATGGTACCGGAAATTTTGAACCCGCAAAATTACAAAACTTTTTTCAAATAAAACACTTTATTTTTAATAAATTTGCAAAACAATATTTACACTTGCAGGATGAAGCTAATTATTGATTTCGGAAATACATTAAAAAAGATTGCAATATTCAGCAAAGACGAAATTGTTGAATTACAAGTATATGAGCAATTTTCAACAGAACAATTATCAGAAATTACAAATTCATATAAAAGTATACAGTCTGCAATAATATCTTCGGTTATTGATTATCCGTTATCTTTAAAAAAATATTTAAATAATAATTTTAAATTTATTGAACTTACCGAAAATACACCTGTTCCGGTTATTAACAAATACAAAACTCCTGAAACACTTGGCAAGGACAGGTTAGCTGCAGTAGTTGCTGCGAATCACATGTATCCGGAGGAAAATTTATTGGTTATTGATGCAGGAACTTGTATTACTTATGATTTTATCAACTCAAAAAAAGAATATCTTGGAGGTGGCATATCACCGGGAATTTCAATGAGATTTCAGTCGTTGCATAATTTTACAGATAAGCTTCCGTTACTAAAAATGAAATATTATGACACCTTAATTGGTTGTACTACCGAAGATTCAATTTATTCAGGTGTGATAATCGGGGTTATTGCTGAAATTGAAGGAATTATTGAACAATACAAAAAAAAACATTCTTCATTAAAAATTATTTTTGGTGGAGGTGATATAAAATATTTTGATAAAAGACTAAAAAATAACATCTTTGCACTTCCAAATATTGTTTTATTGGGCTTGAATGTAATATTGGAATTTAATAATAAATAACTAATGCAATTGATTATCCGGACAATTAAGAAATATAATTTATTTAACAATCAGGGAATAATTTTCAGGATTTTTTTAACATTGATATTATTTTTTAGTTTTATCTGTTTATCAGCTCAAACAAGGATAAACTCCCCTTATTCAATTTACGGTATCGGTCATATTCCAAGCAGAAGCAATAATGTCAGGAGCATGTCAATGGGCGGAATTGCATATGCATTAAGTAGTCCGGGTTTTATTAATGTAGCTAACCCTGCTTCTTACACAGCATTTGATTCAATTTCATTTGTTTTTGACGGAGGTATTTTTGGTGCTTTAGTTACGTTAAAATCAGTTAATCTGAGTCAAAAAACAAATTATGCATCAATAAATTATTTAACTTTCGGTTTTCCTGTTACAAAGTGGTGGAGAAGCAGTTTCGGCTTACTTCCTTTCAGTGATGTTGGATATAATATCTCTAATGAAGTAGTGATTGATGATGTTGGTTTGGTAAGATATCTGACTCAGGGGTTGGGCGGGTTGAACCAGGTTTACTGGGGTAATGCAATTAAAATTAATGACAATCTTTCTTTTGGAGTAAATGCTGCTTATTTGTTTGGAACTATTGATAAACAACTTTCAACTACATTTCCCGATTCAGTTGAAATGATTAATACACGCATTTATAATTCAATAACTGCAGATGATTTTTATTTTACATACGGGCTTCAATATCGTAAAGAAATAAAAAACAGATTGATTTTGGGAGCTGGTGTTGTTTTTAGCAATTCTACAAAAATCAAAGCTCAAAAAAAACACCTTGTAACATCCTATTTCGGAAGTAGCCTTGCTAATATTGCATTTTTCAGAGATACTATTGAGTATAATCCCTCAATTAGAGGAGATATTATATTACCTGGTTATATTGGTTTAGGATTAGTTTTACAAAAAACCGATAAATGGCTAATTGGCGCTGATTATACCTGGCAAAACTGGAAAAAATATTCTGCATTTGACTCTGAGGATTCATTAAAAAACAGCATGAATATTTCAGTAGGAGGTCAATTCACACCGAATAGATACAGTATATTATCATACTGGGAAAGAGTGAATTATAGGATCGGATTCAGATATTACAGTTCTTATTTAGAACTACAAAACAAACAAATAAATGGTTTTGGCATAAGTTTTGGATTAGGTTTTCCATTAAGAAAGTCAAGATCAACAATAAACATCGGTTTTGAAATTGGACAATTTGGAACAACTGATAATAAATTATTACAAGAAAATATTATTAAATTTACTCTCGGAATTTCAATTTATGAAAGATGGTTTGTTAAAAGTAAATACAAATAATTGAAAACAATAAAAATTATATGCTATGAAAACAAGTTACTTATCTGTTATTTTTTTAAGTATTACTTTGAGTTTTATTACAATTACAGGACAAGCATCGCTTGATAAATTAGATGAAATAAAATTAACTCAAATTACTGGAGATGAACAGGATGGAAAATACGGAAAAGACAGTGCTGCCTGTGTTATGAATATATCTTTGTATTTGGAATTTTATAAACAATGGAAAAACAGTAAATATACAAATGATGCTATTAAAGATGTAATCGCACCTTGGCGCTGGGTGTTTTTAAATTGTCCGAAGGGTACTCAAAACACTTATGTTCATGGTGTTAAAATTGTTAATTATATGATTCAGAATGAGAAAGATGAAGCCATTAAAGATAAACTTATTGATACTTTAATGATGGTATATGATCAACGAATAAAATATTTTAATAAAGAAGGTTATATTTTAGGAAGAAAGGGTATGGATTTGATAAGGTTAAGAACAAAAGATTATGAAGAAGCATACAATATTTTTAAAAGATCTGTTGAGTTGGAAGGTAATAAATCTACAGGTCCCACATTGGTTTATTATTTCAGGACAACAATAAAAATGGCAAAAACCGATAAATTAGATAAATCAGATATTGTTGATACTTATGATCAAATAAGTGAAATTATTGATTACAATATAAAAGCAAATAAAGACAATGCAAAAAAATTGACAAAATGGGAAATTGTAAAAGGAAATATTGAAAAAGAATTTGAACCGTATGCAACCTGTGAAGATCTGATAGCTATTTACACAAAAAAATTTGAACTAAATCCTGATGATATCGATCTTTTAAAGAAAATTACAAAAATTCTTGATAAAAAGAAATGTAATGAGGAACAATTGTTTTTTGATGCCTCTATTAAGTTGTACGAGCTTGAACCATCTCCTGCATCAGCATTTCTTATCGGTAAAATGTTTATGAAAAAAGAAAATTATTCTGATGCTGTAAATTATTTAAAACAAGCAATCGAAATTGAAGATGAAGATGATCTTGCTGATAGTTATTTCTATTTAGCAATGTGTTATCAAAATCTTAAAAATTATCCTCTGTCTCGTAAGTATGCATTAAAATCATTGGATGTTAAACCTGATAACGGAAATCCTTATATTTTGATTGGAGACCTATATGGATCAAGTGGAAAAGAATGTGGGGATAATGATTTAACAAAAAAAGTAGCTTACTGGGCAGCAGTTGATAAATATATTAAAGCCAAAAGAGTTGACCCTTCAGTTGCAGAAATTGCAAATAGTAGAATAAGATCATACGCAATACATTTTCCATCGCTTGAAACAATTTTCTTTTATGATTTACAAGAAGGTGAATCTTATACGGTTGAGTGCTGGATTAACGAAGTAACAACAGTAAGGGCAGCTAAATAATATAAAGATCAAATAATTTGATAAGCGTCAAAACTTCTTTTAACAAAATAAATTTTATTAAAAGCATTGTTGTGATTTTTTTCATAGTGATGCTTTTTGCATGTAAATCGGATATGAAAAAAGTTGGTGCATTTGGCGAAATTGACACCCTGCCTGAACTAACTGCAAAAAATATCAGGTTTATACGAAGCGACTCGGGTAATGTGCAGGCATTATTAACAAGCCCATTATTAGTGAATTATACCGGAGTAGAACCTTATATGGAATTCCCCAATGGCTTTGAAGTGATTTTCTACGACTCAGTAATGAATATTAAATCAATCCTTACAGCTGATTTCGGTATTAATTATGAAAAACAAAAATTAATGGAAGCAAAAAATAATGTTGTTATAATTAATAAAGAAAAAGAAGAACAATTAAATACCGAACATTTAGTTTGGGATCAACGAAAAAAAATTATTTATTCTTATGTAAACGTCAAGATTACAACTAAAAATGAAATTATTGAAGGTGATACACTTGTTGCCAATGAAACTTTTGATAAATGGGAACTAAAAAATACTACAGGAATATTTGAAATAGAAGATGATGAGGATATGTAGTATATACTAAAACGATATCAAACATATTATGAATTAAAGCATCAAATAACAAATAACAAATAATATCCAAAACACAAAACCCAATAACCAAAATGCTTTTCTCTTTTGTTTGGAATTTGA
>JADFUO010000257.1 GCA_015222115.1 Bacteroidota bacterium
ATGATACAATTAATTTTGTTACCGTTTCCGGAACAATCCCGTATTAAACAAGGGATTGTAGCTCCGTTGTTGTTGTTTATGGAATGATGGAGTACTGGAATAGTGGGGGATTTTATTTAAACATTATTCCAACGACCGTAGGAAGTCCGTCCATACGGATTCCTTTCAGTCATATGGACATTCCAGATATATTGTTGTTAAAGAAGAAAAAACTAAATACATTTTCTGATGCAACTACATGAGATATAAAATTGTCTTTAAGACATAGATAAAAACAAGATAAATGAAACTATCAAAAACCATATTTATTTTAATAATAACCTCTACTTTAATGATAATGGTAAATTCCTGTAAAAAAGAAGAACCTGATGATGAACAGGAAAATCAAAAGATAATCCTAAGTTTTGCGTTTTTAATTGACGGACAGGATTTACAAACCGATACAATGATCTATATCAACGAAGCCGGCAATCATTATTTAATCAACGAAATACAATATTTTATTTCTGATGTTACTTTACATAATTCAAACGGCAGCTCTTATTTAATTGATGAATGGAAAGACATTCATTATATTGACACTGATATTCCCACAACGTGGACATGGGAGGTTTTTGATAATATTACTGCAGGAAACTATAATTCAATTTCATTTACTTTCGGAATTAATGAAGAAAAAAACCAAACGCTGATGTTTGTTAACCCACCTGAATCATTCATGTTCTGGCCTATATATCTGGGAGGCGGATACCATCATATGAAATTAAACGGCAAATGGTTAGACGAATACCAACAAATCAGCCCGTTTGATTTTCACCTGGGCATCGGGCAAATTTATTACAGTTACCCTGATTCAATAACCGGATTTATTCAGAACTACTTTAATGTTGAATTACCAAATTCTGCTTTTTCTTTGGATAAAAATCAAACAAGGGAAATTCAGATTATCATGAACATTGAAAACTGGTTTAAATCGCCAAATACTTATAACCATGATGATTGGGGCGGTGATATAATGCAAAACCAGGAAGCAATGCATTTAGCATGTGAGAATGGACATGATGTTTTTACTGTTGGGTTTATTTATTAAAAAGTTATGATGAAACATAGAAACATAATTCTTATAATTAGTTTTAGTTTATTGCTTTTTTCCTGCAAAAAGGATGATCCTGAGCCGATTTTATATCAACCGACTCCCTATAATATTGAAATACCTTTTGGTTTCCCAACTAATTTGAACATTCCTGCTGATAATCCAATGACAGTTGAAGGAATTGAATTGGGAAGATATTTATTTTACGATGGAAGGATGTCGGGAAGGACTCATCCCGATTCTTTGATGAGTTGTGCAACATGCCATATACAGGCAAATTCATTTGAATGCGGAATTGACCATCCTGAATACATAGGTGGATTTACGCATGGTATAACAGGCAAACCCACTCCTCATGTTATGTTACCTATGATAAACCTGGTTTGGAATAGCTCCGGTTATTTATGGAATGGATTTATTTATTCTGAAAATCCTAATGCTCAATTCCGGAATATTGAAGATTTGGTTTGGATGGGAATTGTTGCAGAACATGAAATGAACAGCGATACAAACCGTGCAAAAGAAGTAATTCAAAATATTCCGGGTTATCCCGAATTATTCAAAAAAGCATTCGGCTCGGAAACGGTTACTGTTAAAAACATGGGTCGTGCAATTGCTCAGTTTATCAGGACTATTATTTCAGCCAATTCAAAGTTTGACAAGTATCTGCGTGGAGAGGTACAATTATCACAATCCGAATTACATGGATTTGTTTTGTTTACAACCGAAGAGGGAGCAGACTGTTTTCATTGCCACGGCGGATATGGAAACCCGCTTTTTACAACACATCTTTATTATAATAACGGTAAAGATTCATTATTTACAGGACCTTATGAAGATACGCGTGACAGGTATCACGTTACCGGCGACCCAATGGACTACGGAGCTTACAAAGCAACAACACTGAGAAATATTGAACTGACAGGACCATACATGCACGACGGACGTTTTGCCACTCTTGATGATGTTATTGATTTTTATTCTCACCATCTGCTCTGGTCACCTTATATTAACCCCTTAATGCATCATATAAATAATGGAGGGGTTCAGTTAACTCCAAATGAAAAAGCCGACCTGAAAGCATTTATTCAAACATTACGGGATGATGAATTTTTAATTAATTCTGATTTCGGACCACCGGATAAATTTCCGGATGAAAAATAAAATATACCCCACCTCGATAGTAGATACACGCGACGGCGTGTCTCTACATGGGTTTCATCCCCAAATTATACATTATAAAGGAATAAATATCTGTTGATTCTTCTATGATCTTTGAAGTAGGTTTTCCGGCACCATGTCCTGCCATAGTTTCTATACGGATCAAAACAGGATTTTTTCCGGAATTCATTTCCTGCAATGTAGCCATATATTTGAATGAATGTAAAGGCACAACTCTGTCATCATGATCCGCGGTGATGGCAAGCGTAGCCGGATAATTAACTCCTTTTTTAATATTATGCAAAGGTGAATATCCAAGCAAATATTCAAACATTTCCTTGTTTTCTTCACTGGTTCCGTAATCACCTGCCCATGCCCATCCGATTGTAAATTTATGATACCTGAGCATATCCATCACCCCAACAATAGGAACGGCAACCTTAAACAATTCCGGACGCTGATTCATACAAGCACCGATGAGTAATCCACCGTTAGAGCCACCGAGAATACCGAGTTTTTCAGATGATGTATATTTTTCTTTTATCAGATATTCGGCAGCAGCTATAAAATCATCAAATACATTTTGCTTTTGAAGTTTAATGCCTGCTTCATGCCAATCTTCTCCGTATTCTCCCCCACCCCTAATATTAGCAACTACGTAAATTCCTCCATTCTCAAGGAATATCAAACGGCTTACACTAAAACCCGGAGTCATGCTGATATTAAATCCACCATAGGCATATAATATGGTTGGATTATTTCCATTCATTTTAATACCTTTTTTATGAACTATAAACATTGGCACTTTTGTTTCATCTTTACTTTCATAAAAAACCTGTTTGGTAGTATATTCATCAGGGTTGAAATCTATTTCTGATTTATGGTAAACCTCCGACTCATTATTTTTTACATCATATTTATAAATAGTTGAAGGAAATGTAAAAGAAGTGAAACCGTAAAAAGCTACATCTTCATCTTCCTTTCCGTTAAATCCAAACATTGTTCCTATTCCCGGCAGGTTCATATCATTCAATAAATTACCTTCCAAATCATAAACAAAAGCCTGACTATAAGCATCTTTCATATATTCAACAACTAATTTACCACCAACATAATCAACTGATCCTAAAACCTCATCCTTTTCAGGAATAATTATTTTCCAGTTTTTTGCTTCGGGTTTCTGGGGATTTAATAAAACAAGTTGCTGTTTTGGAGCTTCATAATTTGTTATCATCAGGAAATTATCACCAATATGATCAATTACATGGTATTCATTATCAAAACCTTCGGCTATTTGTTTAAACTTACTACCGGGAATTGCAAGATTTTTATAATACAATGCATTGCCGCTTGTTGTCTCCGACTCACTTATAAACAAGTATTTTTCATCTTCAGTAATGTAAGCAACATAATTTCTCAGAGGATATTTTTTGTTTTCAAATATCAGTTTATCATCTTTTTGAAGAGTTCCAATTTTATGATAATAAACTTTATGATATTCGTTCTTATCCGACAGTTCTTCACCTTCTTCAGGCGGGTCATAAGTGCTGTAATAAAAGCCATAATCTTTCCATGCGATAATTGAGAATTTCACCCATTTAATATGATCATCAAGTTTTTCGCCTGTTTCAATATTTAGAATAAAAATTTCGCTCCAATCAGAACCGCCTGTTGATACTCCATAAGCTAATAGTTTGCCATCATGCGAAACACTTAAATTTGATAAAGCTATAGTTCCATCTTCCGAGAATTTATTCGGGTCAAGCAAAACACGGGGTTCGTCATCCAAACCTTCCCGAATATAAAGCACACTTTGGTTTTGCATTCCGTCATCCTTAAAAAAGAAGTAATTCTTTCCTTCTTTAAAAGGTACTCCATACCTTGGATAGTTCCAAATTTTGGTCAGGCGTTTATTAATTTTATCTCTGAAAGGAATTTTTTCAAGATAATCAAAAGTGATTTCATTTTCGGCTTTCACCCATTCTGCTGTTTCTTCCGAATTGTCATCTTCAAGCCAGCGGTAAGGGTCAGGCACTTCTACACCAAAATAAACATCAACAGTATCAACCTTTTGTGTTACCGGATATTTTATTCTTTTTTGTTCTGAACAACTAATCATTGCAATAAATGCAGTTAAAATTAAAAAATAAGAAAGTTTTCTCATTGTAATATTCTTTAAATGGTTAATATACTGATTCTTATTAACAAACATTAAAATTTTGGTAAAAATAAAAAAAATAGTAGCTAATCAGTATTAAATTAACATTGAAAATTTTAAACAAATATTATTATTGAATTGAGGTATCCATCCATACGGACTTGCTTCGCTTCGTATGACTGAAAGGAATCCGTATGGACGGACGCCCTGCGGTTGTAGGGGGAATAGGGGAAATAAAGGAAATAAGGGTTTAGCCTTTTCACTTTAGCCTTTAGCCTTATACCTTTATACCTTTATACCCTTATACCGTTAACTGATTATTTCCTGCCGTTATCTGATTTATTATTTAATAATATATAAAAATATAGTATATTTGTTAAGATTATTAACAGTATAATTTCAAATGAAATCTTACATCATTATATATTTATTACTTTTTCCTATCATCCTTAATGCACAGTGTATTGACCAAGTCAATTTTAATTACTGGACAATGGAAGGAAACCCGAATTCAACATGGATTGTACTGAATGACAGTACAGTTCTCGAAAACGGGGACGCACAACCACCAACTTTCTTCGTTGGTAATGAAGATTTCCTGAATGTAAAAATCCGTGGTAAAATGAAGGTTATCGATCGCTATGACAATGATTTTCTGGGATTTGTGTTTGGATATAAAAGTCCTGCATGGAATACATCAAATACTGATTATGAATTTATTCTTTTTGATTGGAAAAAAAGTAAAGGTTGGTCATTCGGACATTTTGCCAAGGAAGGCTTTTCTTTAGTAAAAGTAAACAAGACCATGAATGAACAGGATATATGGAATTATTTTTGGGGTCATAAAAATGAAAATAATGTATTTGAGATATTATCAACAAAATACGGAAACAACAAAGGATGGCATTATGATACCACTTACTATTTTGAATTAACATATACCTCAACGCGGATAATTATTATTATTAATAATGAAACTATTTTTGATATTCCCGGTTGTTTTGAGCCCGGAAGATTTGGATTTTATAGTTTCTCCCAGCAAAACACTGTCTTTGAAAGTTTTGATTATCAGTTACAATTCGATTTCAAAACAGAGCCATCTATTGTATGTATTGATGAACCTGTCAAATTTCTGGCAATTGATACTGATTGCTCTGTAATCCCGACAAACATAATATCATGGAACTGGGATTTTGGCGACGGAACAACAAGCAATGATATCAACACGGAACATGCTTATGAAGCTTCAGGTAGTTACCCTGTGCAACTTATGGTAATAGACAATAATAATTGCAGAGACAGCGTGCTCCGGATCATTACTGTAAAACCTCCACCCGACGTTAACCTCGGTCCTGATACACTGATACCATACAAAGGTTCTATTACTCTTGATGCCGGTTTTTTGGGAGCATATTATTACTGGTCAACCGGTGAAAATACAAGAACTATTACGCTTGATAACTTAAGAAAGGATACTCTTGTGGGCGTAGAAGTAAATTATGAAGGCTGTGATGGTTATGATGATATTCTGATAAGCGTTACCGATCCCCAACCCAGCCGTCTTTATGTCCCGAATGCTTTTTCTCCAAATGGCGACTCAAAGAATGATATATTTAAACCTGTAAGTAAGAATGTTGATAAATTTAAAATGTATATCTATAATCGCTGGGGAACCCTGATATATGAAACCAATGATCCAACCAATGGCTGGGATGGTAAATTCAATGGTTCTGAATGCCAGCTTGGAGTTTATATCTGGAAAATTGTATATGATAATATGGATATTGAAGAAAATATTACTAATAAAACTCTTTTCGGACATGTAACACTTGTGAGGTAAAGTTTTGGACTAAGTTCTTAATACTTCACAACCACCTTTGTTTTCCACCTTCCTGAAAGATAATAAACAAACGATAATATCATTCCAACTGCCCATGCAA
>JADFUO010000258.1 GCA_015222115.1 Bacteroidota bacterium
ATTATATATCTTCTGCTTATTACATTTATCCCGGTGAACGCCGGGTTTTTTTTATTAGATCAAGATTATTCATTAACTTTACAAATATTTCATAATTTTAAAGCAAATATTGAAAAGTTACTTAAATGAGCTTTACTGTTTACAAATCATCTGCAGGTTCGGGCAAAACATATACTCTTGTTAAAGAATATCTGAAAATTGTTTTAATGCATCCCACGAAATTCAGGAATATTCTTGCAATAACTTTTACAAATAAGGCTGCTAACGAGATGAAGGAAAGGATAATCAGTAATTTGATTGAACTTTCGGCAACCGAACCTGATAAAAATTCAATCACAATTAAATATTTATTACCCGAACTAATATCAGACTTAAAAATTGATACCGAAACAATTACGAAAAGATCATCTGAAGCACTTGAACTGATATTACATAATTATTCTGATTTTGCCATTGGAACCATTGATAGTTTTGTTCATAAAATAATACGCATTTTTGCCCACGACCTTCACCTTCCATTGAATTTTGATGTGGAAATGGATGAGGATACACTTATTTCACAGGCAATTGACCTATTGATAAGCAGGGTAGGTACTGATGAGAAATTAACAAAAGTTTTGATGAGGTTTACTGAAGATAAAACCGAGAATGAACAAAACTGGAATATTGAAACCGACCTGCAAACATTTGCCAAATCCCTGTTAAAAGAAGATGGTCAGTATCAGATTGAAAAATTGAAAAAACTTACTCTGGATGATTTTTTAAAAATTAACAAAAAGATTTTAGAGAATATTAAAAAGTTTGAAGATTCGGTAAAGGAAAAAGCAGGTATTGCCATCCAGCTCATTCATAAAAATAATGTTTCAATCTCATCGTTTTATTATGGGAATCAAGGTATTGGAAAATATTTTGATAATTTATTCAACGGTGATTTTGAAAAGATTAAACCGAATTCAAGAGTTATTCAAACTATAGAAAAAAATAAGTGGTACAGCGGGAAAACCGATGATTATCAAAAATATGCAATTGATAATATTAAATCTGAACTCAAGGAAATATATTTTGATATTGAAGAAAATATTATAAACGGGTATAGTAAATATATGGTTCTTAAACTTTTACGGCGAAATATTTATCCTTTGGCAGTTTTAAATGAAATAGAAAAAATATTGAACGAAATAAAAACCCAAAACAATATTGTACACATCTCAGAATTTAATAAAAGAATTGCAGATATAGTTTTAAATGAGCCGGTACCGTTTATTTACGAACGCCTGGGTGAAAAATATAAATATTTTTTGATTGATGAATTTCAGGATACTTCGGTTTTGCAATGGCATAATCTTTTGCCGTTGATTGATAATTCACTTGCTGAAGATAATTTTAATATGCTTGTGGGAGACGGCAAGCAGGCAATTTACCGGTGGAGAAACGGCGAGGTTGAGCAGTTTGCAAAACTTCCTGAGATTTATAAAAAAGAAAATAACCCATTTATTTCCGAAAGAGAACAAAACCTGATGCGGAATTATAATTCGGAAGAGCTTAAAAAAAATTATCGTTCCAAGGCTGAAATTGTGGATTTTAACAATAAGTTTTTTAAAGTTGTGGCATCTTTGATAAAACCTCCGTTTGATTCAATATATGAGAATCTTGAACAAGAATTTGAAACTAATAATACAGGCGGTTATGTAAATATTGATTTTATTGATAAAAAAAATGCAGAAGATTCTTTTGAAGAAATAAACTTTAAAAAGATAAAAGAAATTATTTTGGAATTGCAGCAACAAAATTTCAACTGGGGTGATATTGCTATTTTATGCCGCAAAAATAAAGAAGCCAGTAATATTGCAAGGTTTCTGCTTAATGAAAATATTGATGTAATTTCATCAGAATCTTTATTATTGAGCAGTTCACACAAGCTAAATTTTATTATTGCTTTAATTAAATATTTGCTTGATCCGTCGGACAATATTCAAAAAACTCATATTTTAAATTTTTTAAAACAAAATAATCAGGAAAGCTTTCGGGATAAGTTTTTTATATCAAAATTGAGGAACTTACAGGTTTTTGACCTTTGTGAAGAGTTGATTCGTTTGTTTGGGTTAAATTCTAAGCCCGATCCATACATCCAGTTTTTTTTAGATGCGGTTTTAAAATATACTATTGAAAATAATTCGGGAATTTCTGATTTTATTGATTGGTGGGAAGAGAAAAAAGATAAGCTTTCAATTATTGTTCCCGAAGGTATTAATGCGGTGAATATTTTGACGATTCACAAAGCAAAAGGACTTGAATTTCCTGTTGTAATTTATCCTTTTGCAAATGAAAGTTCACGGATGACAAAAAAAGAATTATGGGTTGACCTTAACGAACCTGAAATTCCTGAAATGGATGTAGCTTTATTGCCGGCCATTAAAGATATGGAAGATACATCTTTTGCCAATCTTTATATTGAAGAAAAAAACAAGTCGTTTCTTGATATGATAAATTTGCTTTATGTTGTGATGACACGACCTACAGATCGCTTGTATATTCTTACTGAAAAACCATCTGAAAACCCGAAAGAAATTAATTCATTGCCGCATGTTTTTGTATATTATTTAAAGTCAGAAGGATTATGGCTTGAAAATACAACGGAATATTCATTTGGAAATAAACAAATTTTTGAAAGAATTATTCAACCTGAAGATAAAAGTATTTTTAAATTAGAATCTTTTATTTCGGAAGATTGGAACAAGAAAATTCTTATAAGTACTTCCGCACCTGAAATTTGGGATGTAAGCGACCCCGATAGAAATAAAGAATGGGGTAATTTGGTACATGCTCTGCTTGCAAATATTATCACTTATGATGATGTTGAAAATGCTGTTGAGGACTTTTTCAGTAAGGGGATAATTGATAAAACTGAAAAAAATAAATTATTGGAAAAAATCATACAGTTTGTTATGGATCCACAGGTAAAACCGTTTTTTGAAAAAAATCTTAATATCAAAACCGAAACCGAAATACTTTTACCAAACGGACAAACATTCCGCCCCGACCGTTTGATCTTATCAGGAAATAAAGCAATAGTGATTGATTATAAAACCGGTAAAGCCGAAGAAAAACATAAAAAACAAATATATCATTATGCCAGGTTGATAGAAGAAATGGGATATAATGAGGTTGAAAAATATTTGCTTTATATTGATGAAAATATTGAGGTTGTTAAGGTTTGAACTACTGATTAATGAGTGAATTGTTTTAACATCAAACTTACTGCCAGGTAGTATCTTTCATTTTGTTCGGAATCGTACAAATAATATTCGTATTTGGACACTTTTCCGTTATATTGATCTAAATTATAAGCTTAAATTATTGATTACAATCTTTATATGTTTTGTGGCATTATATTGGAATGAAAAGAATGTTTATTTAGGAACTAAAGCCATTTTAAAAAATAACTTAGTTTCGTAAACTTATTAACATAAATTATAAATTAATAAAGAATCAAACAATTATGAAGAAATTCTTAGCAGTTTTAATTTCAGTTTTAGTTTTCCAGATGTTGATATATGCCCAGGAAGAAGCACGTTTAATGCGGTTTCCGGCAATTTATGGCGATCAGGTGGTATTTTCCTATGCAGGCGATCTTTATACTGTTTCAAAGGCAGGTGGGATTGCCCGCAAACTTACTAATGACGATGGTTATGAAATGTTTTCAAGGTTCTCCCCTGATGGTAAGTCCATTGCTTTTACAGGTCAGTATGATGGAAATACCGAAGTTTATCTGATGCCTGCCCAAGGTGGTATTCCTGAAAGATTGACTTATACAGCCACACTTGGCAGGGATGATATTTCTGACAGAATGGGACCCAACAATATTGTAATGTGCTGGAAAGATAATGATAGTATTGTTTACCGTTCACGCAAAAAATCTTTTAATTCTTTTAAGGGTCAGTTATTTATTGTTTCAACTCATGGTGGATTATCAGAAGAAATTCCTTTGCCTTGCGGTGGATTTTGCAGCTATTCTCCTGATAAAACCAAGCTGGCATATAATCGTGTTTTTCGTGAGTTCAGGACATGGAAATATTACAAGGGCGGAATGGCAGATGATATCTGGATTTATGATTTTAAAACAAAAAAGGTAAAAAATATAACAAATAATGATTTCCAGAATATTTTTCCGATGTGGCATCACGATTTTATTTATTTCTTATCAGACCGCGACAGAACTATGAATTTGTTTTCTTATAATATAAAAACCAAAGAGACCGAAAAACTAACTAACTATACTAAGTATGATATAAAATTCCCGTCATTAGGGAATAACTCAATAATCTATGAAAATGGTGGCTATATTTATAATTTTGACCTTGCTGCTCAAAAACCTGAAAAGATTAAAATACAAATTGCCAATGATTTTGTAAATGGCAGGAGTGAAATGAAGGATGCTTCAAAATATATAAATTCATGGGCAGTTTCTCCTGATGGTAAAAGAGCTGTGTTCGGTGCAAGAGGTGATGTTTACACAGTACCTGCAAAATCGGGTATTACAAAAAACCTTACAGAATCTTCAGATGTGCACGACAGGAATGTTGAATGGTCGCCCGACGGGAAATATATTTCATTTATTTCGGATGTTACCGGTGAAGATGAAATTTATATCATCAAACAGGATGGCAGCGAACCCCCGGTTCAGTTAACAAAAAATAGTACAACATACAAGTATAATCCTGTATGGTCAACCGATAGTAAAAAGTTACTTTGGGGAGATAAGGAATTATATTTGAAATATATTGATATTGATACTAAAAAAGTCACAATTGTTGACAAAGCAACTGACTGGGAAATGAGAAATTACTCATGGTCGCCCGATAACAAATGGATAGCTTATACTTTACCAAAAAACAGAGGGTCTTCACAGATTATGATTTATAATCTTGATTCAAAAGAAATAAATCCTGTTACAGATGAATGGTATAACTCAGGCAGTCCGGTTTTCAGTAAAGATGGTAAATATCTTTTCTATACTTCACAAAGGGATTTTAACCCGATATACAGTCAAACGGAATGGAACCATGCATATCGCGATATGAGTAAGATTTATTTAACAACATTGCAAAAATCCACTCCTTCGCCTTTTGAACCTGAAAATGATGAAGTAACTGTAAAAGAGGAAAAAAAGGAAGGTGAGGAAAATAAGAATAATGAAGAAAAAGGCAAAAAGGATGAAAAAACCGATAAAGAAAAGGAACTTATCGTAAAGATTGATTTTGATGGTATTGTTGACCGTACTGTCGTATTACCTATTTCTGCTGCCAATTATTTTAATCTGAATCCCGTAGGAGAAAATATTTATTATACAAAATTTGCAGCTGGCGGTAATGGAACAAGTTTAAAAATGTTCAATCTTAAAGATAAAAAAGAAACTGACCTCGGTAAATATAGGAGCTTTATAATATCGGCTGATGAAAAGAAAATGTTTCTATCCAGCAGTGGAAAGTATGCGATTATTGATCTTCCTAAATCTAAAATTGATATTAAGGATTATCTTAATCTTGATAATATGAAAATTTGGGTTGACCTGAAAGCAGAATGGCAGCAAATTTATAATGAAGCATGGCGACAGATGAGGGATTTCTTTTATGCTCCCAATATGCATGGTCTGAATTGGGAAGAAATACAAGATAAATATGCTCCGCTTGTTCAGTATGTGAACGACCGTAACGACCTGAATTATATAATTGGTGAAATGATAGGTGAACTTAGTATCGGGCATGCTTATGTTAGTGGAGGCGACAAGCATAATCCCAAAAGAATTAAAATGGGCTTATTAGGAGCGGAACTCAGTAAGGATAAATCGGGTTATTATAAAATTGATAAAATTTTGAAAGGTGAGAACTGGACAAATAACACACGTTCACCATTAACTGAAATTGGTGTTGGTATCAATGAAGAAGACTATATTATTGCCGTTAATGGTAAACCAACCAATCGGATGACTGATATTTATGCTTCGTTGATTAATACTGCCGGTAAACAGGTTGAACTAACCGTTAACGACAAACCATCGGATAAAGACAGTAAAAAAGTGATTGTTGTGCCTGTTGCTGATGAAAGTGATTTATACTATTTCAATTGGGTACAAAATAATATTAAAAAAGTTAATGAAGCTACAAACGGGCAGGTTGGCTATATTCATATTCCTGACATGGGTGTTGGCGGATTAAATGAATTTGTTAAATATTATTATCCTCAAATAAATAAAAAAGCACTTATAATTGACGATAGAGGCAATGGCGGAGGTAATGTTTCTCCTATGATCATTGAACGTTTAAACAGGGAACTGGTATATTTGAGAATGAGCCGTAATACTTCATTGAATACTCAGCCCGGAGCTATGGTTATTGGTCCGAAAGTATTATTGATTGATATGTACTCTGCTTCAGATGGCGACCTTTTTCCTTATCAGTTTAAAAAGCTGGGACTTGGTAAAGTTATTGGTATGCGTTCATGGGGTGGGGTAGTTGGTATAAGAGGAAGCTTACCGATTATTGATGGTGGTTCATTGAAACGTCCTGAATTTGCTACGTACGATGCTGATGGTGAAGGATGGATTATTGAGGGTTATGGCGTTGATCCTGATATTGTAATTGATAATGACCCTGCAAAAGAATATGCAGGCGAAGATGAACAATTGAATAAAGCTATTGAAGTGATTTTGGAGGAACTGAAAAACCGTAAACCTTTACCTGATATTCCCGAGTTTCCTGATAAAAGTAAATAATTGTTTAAAACTGGTATGATAAACCAAAGTTTAAGAGACCTTTGTATCCAAAACCTAATTCCATAAACCCTCCTAAACTTTTTCCTAGTCTAACTCCTACAGCTGTTATCTGAAAGTTAAAATGGTTTATATTATTAGTTTGTTCTTGTCCTATGTCCGGTTTGTAAGTGTCTTTTCTAAATGTATATCCGATACCTAAACCGGAATACATTTGAAAAACTTCTTTGTTGATGTATCTATAATCACCCTCTAAAGCTATAGTGATTCTATTACTATATCCTTTTCCATCTAATGTATCTTTGTCTTTAATGTCATAAGATATTATTGCATCATATCCGGCAGTTATTCCCCAATTAAATTTATGTGCGATATTTTTATAAGTAATAAAAATACCTCCCAATTCTTTTGTATTATCTGTTGTTACATAACCAAGAGTAAATATATCAATAAACAAGTCAGAATAAAAGTCTATAAATTCGTCATTTGTCAGAACTCCATAACTAACGGATATGTCATGTTTAGAGTCTTGTCCAAACAATTTATTATTAGAAATTGCAATTAATAGTATAATTGATGCTGAAAAGATAAATAATTTTTTCATTGGATAAAAATCAGGTTTATAAATAATGATTAATTCTGAATTTATGCCTGTGCAGTAGGTCCCCCAAAATTAATCGGAGGTAATACTTCTCCTGGGGTTGGTTCCTTTATAGTGCCATGCATAGTTTCATATTTGCCAACATTATCCTGTAAAGCCCTAAGTAGTCTTTTTGCATGTTGAGGTGTTAATATTATCCTTGATTTCACCTTTGCCTTTGGTACACCAGGCATAATTTTAATAAAATCAATAATGAATTCAGATGTGGAATGTGTTATCATGGCTAAGTTTGAATAAATACCTTCTGCCATTTCTTCACTCAATTCAATGTTTATTTGTTTTTGTTGTTTTTGTTCGGGCATATTACTTAATTTTAATAAAAAAATTATTTAAGTTCATCTTCCAAATTTATGCTTTCTTCTTTCTTTGCAGTCATTAATACATCATATTCTTCTTTTGAACCGACAATAATATTATCATACTCTCTTAATCCGGTACCTGCAGGAATTTTATGACCAACAATTACATTTTCTTTCAATCCGAGTAGCTCGTCGGATTTGGCATTTATTGCGGCCATAGTTAAAACTTTTGTAGTTTCCTGGAATGAAGCAGCAGAAATAAAACTTTTGGTTTGTAATGAGGCTTTTGTTATTCCCTGCAGTACCTGCCGTGCAGTTGCCGGTTGGGCATCGCGTGATTCAACTAATTTTTTGTCTTTTCGTTTAAGAACAGAATTATCATCTCTTAATTTCCTGGCGCTAACAATTTGTCCGGATTTAAATATAGCAGAATCACCCGGGTCAATAATAACTTTTTTGCCGAATATTTCGTCATTTTCATCCTGAAAGCCAATTTTGTTAACCAGTTCGCCTTCAAGAAATTTTGTATCACCGGGGTCGGCAACTTCAACTTTACGCATCATTTGGCGTACGATTACCTCAAAATGTTTATCGTTAATTTTAACTCCTTGTAAACGATATACTTCCTGGATTTCATCAACAATATATTCCTGAACTTTCATCGGTCCTTTAATTGCAAGGATGTCGGCAGGTGTCATAGCACCTTCTGAAAGTGGTGTTCCTGCTTTAACATAATCATTTTCTTGTGCAAGTATTTGTTTTGATGTTGAAATCAAATAATGTTTTTCTTCGCCGGTTTTTGAAGTAATAATTATTTCACGGTTTCCTCTTTTTAATTTAGCTCCAAAAGAAACAACACCATCAATTTCTGAAACCGAAGCAGGGTCGGAAGGATTTCGGGCTTCAAACAATTCTGTAACCCTTGGAAGACCTCCTGTGATATCACCTGATTTTCCGATAGCTCTTGGAATCTTTACTAAAATTTCTCCGGCTTTAATTTTATTGATTTCATCAACTATTATATGTGCCCCAACGGGAATATCATAAGACTTGATTACTTGGTTATCTGATGATAATATTTTGATTGTCGGATTTTTAGTTTTAATTCGTGTTTCAATAATCACTTTATCATGATAACCTGTTTGTTCATCTGATTCAACCCTGTAAGTTTGACCTTCAATAATATTTTCAAAAGCAATTTTTCCGTCAACTTCTGATAAGATAACGGCATTATACGGATCCCAATCGCTGATAAAATCACCTTTTTTAACTTCATCACCATTGTTAAAATAAAGATTGGCACCATAAGGAATATTTCCTGATGCTAATACAATATTTGTATTTTTGTGAATAATTTTCATTTCAGCAGACCTGCCAATAACTATGTTATATTTTTTACCCTCAGAGTTGGTATATTCAACTGATCTGAGTTCGTCAAATTCAATAATTCCATCGTATTTGGCTTCAATTTTTGATGATATGGCAATGTTTGATGCTGTACCTCCAACGTGGAATGTTCTGAGAGTTAACTGAGTACCTGGTTCACCAATTGATTGTGCAGCAATAACACCAACTGCTTCTCCTTTTTGAACCATTAGTCCTGATGCAAGATTACGGCCGTAGCATTTTGCACAAACCCCTTTTTTGGCTTCACAAGTTAAAACAGATCTGATTTCAACGGAATCAATTGGAGATTCTTCTATCTGTTTTGCAATTTTTTCAGTTATCTCGTCTCCGGCTTTAATAATTAATTCTGCGGTTTGCGGATGATAAATATCATGGAGAGCAACACGACCTAAAATCCTGTCGTGTAATGTTTCTACAATTTCTTCATTTTTTTTCAAAGCGGTATTTGTAAGACCTCTTAAGGTTCCGCAATCTCTTTCTGAAATTATAACATCCTGAGAAACATCAACAAGACGGCGGGTTAAATAACCGGCATCGGCTGTTTTAAGAGCTGTATCAGCCAAACCTTTTCTCGCTCCATGAGTTGATATAAAATATTCAAGTACTGATAATCCTTCTTTGAAGTTGGAAAGAATTGGGTTTTCAATAATTTCACCACCTTTTGCGCCTGATTTTTGTGGTTTTGCCATTAAGCCTCTCATTCCTGATAACTGGCGAATTTGTTCTTTTGACCCTCTTGCTCCTGAATCCAACATCATATAAACCGAATTAAATCCTTGCTGGTCTTTTGATAATTGATTCATTAAAGTAAGAGTGAGATGTGAATTGGTATGTGTCCAAATATCAATGATCTGATTGTATCTTTCGTTATTTGTTATGAATCCCATATTATAGTTTGACATAACTTCCTGAACTTCTTTCTTTGCGTCTTCAATAAGTTTTTCTTTAACTTCAGGAATAATGATGTCACCCAGGTTAAACGAAAGTCCTCCGTCAAATGCCATTTTAAATCCCAGATCTTTGATGTCATCAAGGAATTGAGCAGTTTTTGCTGTACCTGTTTTCTTTAAAATATCACCGATAATATCACGTAAAGCCTTCTTAGTAAGTAATTGGTTTATAAATCCGTATTCTTCTGGTACAACCATGTTAAACAAAATACGGCCTACAGTTGTTTCAATTAATTTATCAACGGTTTCGTCACCTTCTTTATCTTTGATCTTTACATTGATAATAGCATGTAAATCAACTTTTCCTTCATTGAATGCAATTATTACCTCTTCGGGTGAATAGAATCGATATCCTTCACCTTTCACTATATGTTTCTTAGTACTTTTTCGCCCTTTGGTCATATAGTAAAGGCCTAATACCATATCCTGTGAAGGAACTGTGATTGGAGCACCATTAGCAGGGTTCAAAATGTTATGAGATGCAAGCATTAATATCTGTGATTCAAGAATAGCTGCATTACCGAGTGGAATATGGACTGCCATCTGGTCGCCATCAAAGTCGGCATTAAATGCTGTACAAACCAATGGATGTAATTGTATGGCTTTGCCTTCAATTAATTTTGGTTGGAATGCCTGGATTCCGAGTCGGTGCAAAGTAGGAGCACGGTTTAAAAGAATCGGGTGCCCCTTCAAAATATTTTCAAGTATATCCCAAACAACAGGGTCTTTACGGTCAACGATTTTTTTAGCCGATTTTACAGTTTTAATTATACCTCTTTCAAGCATTTTGCGAATAATAAAAGGCTTGAACAATTCGCTTGCCATATCTTTCGGAAGTCCACATTCATGAAGTTTTAATTCAGGTCCGACAACGATAACCGAACGTCCTGAATAGTCAACTCTTTTACCTAAAAGATTTTGACGGAAACGACCTTGTTTTCCTTTTAAGCTGTCGCTTAAAGATTTAAGAGCCCTGTTGGATTCGGTTTTTACCGAACTGGCTTTTCTTGAGTTGTCAAATAATGAGTCAACGGCTTCCTGCAACATACGTTTCTCATTACGCATTATTACATCGGGAGCTTTTATTTCAATTAATCTTTTTAGTCTGTTATTTCTGATGATAACCCTTCTGTAGAGATCATTAAGGTCGGAAGTTGCAAATCTGCCACCATCAAGCGGAACCAAAGGACGTAATTCGGGAGGAATTACAGGAACAACTTTTACAATCATCCATTCAGGGCGATTTTCAATACGGTTTCTGGAATCCCTGAAAGCTTCAAAAACCTGTAATCGTTTTAGTGCATCTGCTTTACGTTGTTGGGATGTTTCGGTGTTTGCTTTATGTCTTAATTCATAAGAAAATTTATCAAGGTCAAGACGGGCTAAAATGTCACATAATGCTTCGGCACCCATTTTTGCGATGAATTTATCGGGGTCGCTGTCGTCTAAGTATTGATTTTCGGGTGGGATGTTATCCATTATGTCAAAATATTCTTCTTCGGTAAGGAAATCAAGATATTTAATACCATCAGCTTCTTTAATGCCTGAGTTTATTACAATATATTTTTCATAATAGATAATTGATTCAAGTTTTTTTGTTTGTAAACCGAGCAAAGCACCGATTTTATTTGGTAACGACCTGAAGAACCAGATATGAGCCACAGGAACAACCAGTTGAATATGTCCCATTCTTTCTCTACGGACTTTTTTTTCGGTTACTTCAACGCCGCATCTGTCGCAAACTATACCTTTATAACGAATTCTTTTATATTTTCCGCAATGACATTCCCAGTCTTTAACAGGGCCAAAAATCCTTTCGCAGAATAATCCGTCTCTTTCAGGTTTATATGTCCTGTAATTGATAGTTTCAGGCTTTAAAACTTCACCACATGAACGTTCAAGAATTGCTTCTGGTGAAGAAATACTAATTGTTATTTTAGAAAAATCTTTGTTTACGGTATTATCTTTTCTGAAAGCCATATTTTGAAATTAATAAAAAGTTAAATTTGTTAATCAAATGTGATGTTTAATCCAAGTCCTCTTAATTCATGTATTAGAACGTTGAATGATTCGGGGATGCCTGGAGTTGGCATGTTTTCACCTTTAACAATTGATTCATATGCTTTGGCTCTGCCTATAACATCATCGGATTTTACTGTAAGTATTTCCTGAAGAACATTAGCAGCACCGAATGCTTCAATTGCCCAAACTTCCATTTCTCCGAATCTTTGTCCTCCAAACTGGGCTTTACCACCAAGAGGTTGCTGAGTGATTAATGAATATGGTCCTATTGAACGGGCATGCATTTTATCGTCAACCATATGATGTAGCTTCAATATGTATATATAACCGACAGTTGCCGGTTGATCAAAACGCTTGCCAGTGCAGCCATCATAGAGGTGAATTTTACCATTCTCGGGCAACTCAGCTTTTCTCATATATTCGTTTATCTGGTCAATAGTGGCACCATCAAAGATTGGGGATGAAAATTTCAAATCTAATTTTTTTCCTGCCCAACCAAGTACGGTTTCATAAATCTGTCCAAGATTCATTCGTGAAGGCACACCCAAAGGATTAAGAACAATATCAACTGGAGTTCCATCTTCAAGGAATGGCATATCTTCTTCACGGACAATCTTTGCAACTATACCTTTGTTTCCGTGCCTACCTGCCATTTTATCACCGACTTTTAGTTTTCTTTTTTTAGCAACAAAAACTTTAGCCATCTTAACAATCCCATTAGGTAATTCATCACCAACAGTTGCAACAAATTTCTTACGGTTATATATTCCTAATAATTCTTTGTATTTGATATTATGGTTGTTGATAAGAGTTTTGATTAATTTATTCTTTACTTTATCTGTTGTCCATTTATTAGGATTTATGTCAGTGTAATCAATATTAGCAAGTATTTTTTGAGTGAATTTTGATTTTTTAGAGATTATTTCTTCTTTAAAATTATTATAAACACCTTGTGAAGTTCTACCACTTACCAAAATAGTTAACTTATCAACGAGCTTTGTTTTTAGTTCGGCAACATTTTTTTGATGTTCTTCATCAAGAATGTTAGTAACATCCTTTTCTTTCGCTTTGGTTTTTCTATCTTTAATTATACGTGAAAAAAGTTTTTTATCAATAACAACACCTTTCATTGAAGGAGGAGCTTTAAGGGAAGCATTTTTAACGTCTCCTGCTTTATCTCCGAATATTGCTCTTAATAATTTTTCTTCGGGAGTTGGGTCACTTTCACCTTTAGGTGTGATTTTACCAATTAAAATATCACCTTCATTAACTTCAGCACCGACTCTTATTAATCCGTTCTCATCCAATTCTTTAGTTGCTTCGGTACTTACATTGGGAATATCGTTGGTTAATTCTTCAACGCCACGTTTTGTATCTCTTACTTCAAGAGAGAATTCTTCAATATGGATAGAAGTAAATATATCTTCTTTAACAACTTTTTCAGAAATAACAATTGCATCTTCAAAGTTATATCCTTTCCATGGCATGAATGCAACCATCAGATTTCTTCCTAAAGCCAATTCACCGTTTTGGGTAGCATAACCTTCGCAAAGAACCTGATCTTTAACAACTTTATCGCCTTTTTTTACGACAGGACGAAGATTAATACAGGTATTTTGATTTGTTCTTGAAAATTTAGTAAGATGATAATTTTTAACATCATCATCAAAACTTACCAATTTTTCATTTTCGTCTCTTGTGTATCTTATAATTATCTCACTTGAGTCAACATATTCAACTATTCCGTCACCTTCGGCATTAATAAGCACTCTTGAATCGTGCGCAACACAGGCTTCAATACCTGTTCCAACAATAGGTGTCTCGTTGTTTAACAAAGGAACAGCTTGCCGCATCATGTTTGATCCCATTAAAGCCCTGTTAGCATCATCATGTTCAAGAAACGGAATTAATGATGCTGCTATGGATGCTATCTGGTTGGGAGCAATGTCAATTAAGTCAACTTTTTCTTTTTCAATAATAGGATAATCGGCTAAATATCTTGCTTTTACTATGTCGTTCTGAAAAGTACAACCATCATCTTTAAGTATTGTATTAGCCTGGGCAATAATTTTACTTTCTTCTTCTTCTGCGCTTAAATAAATAGGTTTTTCTTTTAATTGAATCACTCCATTTTCTACTTTACGGTAAGGAGTTTCAATGAAACCAAGTTTATTGATCTTTGCATAAACACAAAGTGAAGATATCAAACCAATGTTAGGACCTTCTGGTGTTTCAATAGTACATAAACGGCCATAATGTGTATAATGGACATCACGTACTTCAAATCCGGCTCTTTCGCGTGAAAGTCCACCCGGGCCTAATGCAGATACACGTCTTTTATGAGTTAGCTCAGCCAATGGATTAGTTTGATCCATAAACTGAGACAACTGATTGGTTCCGAAAAATGAGTTTATTACCGAAGATAAAGTTTTAGCGTTAATAAGATCAGTAGGAGTGAAGACTTCGTTATCCCTGACGTTCATTCTTTCGCGTATAGTCCTTGACATACGTGCCAGCCCGATACCGAACTGTGTGTATAATTGTTCTCCAACTGTTCGCACTCTACGGTTACTTAAATGATCAATGTCGTCAACTTCGGTTTTTGCATTAACAAGTTCAATAAGATATTTAATTATTGAAATAATATCTTCTTTTGTTAATACTTTGATGTCGGTATTAGTATCGGTTCCGAGTTTTTTATTAATCCTGTATCTTCCTACGTCTCCCAAGTCATATCTTTTGTCGGAGAAGAATAATTTTTCAATTATTCCACGTGCAGTTTCTTCATCAGGAGGTTCGGCATTACGTAATTGGCGATAAATAAATTCAACTGCTTCTTTTTCAGAGTTTGCAGTATCTTTTTGTAATGTGTTGAAGATAATGCTGTAATCGTTTGCAGCTACATCGTCTCTGTGAAGCAGAATTGTTTTAATTCCTGAGTCAATAATTTGGTCAATGTGTTTATTTTCAAGTACTGTTTCCCTGTCAATAATAACTTCGGTACGTTCGATTGAAACAACTTCACCTGTATCTTCATCAACAAAATCTTCAATCCATGATTTTAACACTCTTGCTGCTAACTTGCGGCCTTTTACACGTTTTAAACCTACTTTGGTGGCTTTTATTTCTTCGGCAAGATTAAAAATTTCAAGGATATCTTTATCGCTTTCATAGCCGATAGCTCTCAATAATGTGGTTACGGGTAATTTTTTCTTCCTGTCAATGTATGCATACATAACATTATTGATGTCTGTAGTAAACTCCATCCAAGAACCCTTGAAAGGAATAATCCTTGCTGAGTATAACTGCGAGCCATTTGCATGAAAACTGGTACCAAAAAATACCCCGGGTGACCTGTGTAATTGAGAAACAACAACCCTTTCGGCACCATTAATCATAAAAGTGCCTTTTGGAGTCATGTATGGTATCATACCCAGATAAACATCCTGAATGATAGTTTCAAAATCTTCGTGGTCAGGGTCGGTACAATATAACTTTAGTTTTGCTTTAAGAGGAACGCTATATGTTAAACCCCTTTCAATGCATTCTTCAATTGAATACCTGGGTGGGTCAATAAAATAATCCCGGAATTCAAGGACAAAGTTATTACGCGAATCTGTTATTGGAAAGTTTTCGCTGAAAACTTTAAATAATCCTTCGTTAACACGATTTTCAGGATTAGTTTCCAATTGGAAGAAATCCTGAAAAGATTTTATCTGAATATCAAGAAAATCAGGATATTCTTCATGAATTTTTGTAGAAGCGAAATTTATTCTTTCAGTTTTTTTTAAAGCCAAGATTTTAAGTTTTTAGCCTGCCCGGAGACAGGAGGTTAGAAGTAAATAATATAATAAAAAATTACCAAAATTAGAAGAATACCTTCAATCTGCCAATATTCTAAATTCTATTATTAGTAAATACTAAACCAACTACTTAATTTCAACCTCTGCTCCAGCTTCTTCTAATTGATTCTTTAATGCTTCAGCTTCATCTTTGGTAACACCTTCTTTTATTGCTTTAGGTGCTGAATCAACTAATTCTTTAGATTCTTTAAGTCCTAAGCTTGTTAATTCTTTTACTAATTTAACTACAGCTAATTTAGATTGCCCCGGTGCTTTAATGATTACATCAAAAGCAGTTTGTTCTTTGGCTATTTCAGTTTCGCCTGTATCTGCTCCTGGTGCTGCAACTACAGCTGCTGCTGCAGCGGGTTCAATTCCGTATTCTTCTTTTAAAATTCCAGCTAATTCGTTAACTTCTTTAACTGTTAAATTAACTAATTGCTCTGCAAAAGTTTTTAAATCTGCCATTTTCTATTGTTTTTATAATTATGATTTTCTAAAAATATTTTAAATTTTATTAAAATTCTGCTAAATAACAGAAATGTGAATTCCTTATTCGGATTTTTCGGATAATGTTTTAAGTATTCCGGAAATATTATTTCCGCCGGATTGTAAGGCTGAAATAATATTTTTAACCGGTGATTGCAGTAATCCGATAATATCTCCAATGAGTTCGTTCTTAGATTTTATATTTATTAAGAAATTTAACTGATCATCGCCAAGGTATATCATTTCTTCAATGTATGCACATTTAAGAATAGGACGGTTAAATTTATTTCTGAATTCTTTGATCAGTTTAGCAGGAGCATTACCTGTTTTAGCAAACATAATAGATGTTGAACCTTTTAAAGTTTCATATAAAGGTTCAAAATCCTTTTCAACTTTTTCCATTGCTTTTTTTAGCAATGTATTTTTTACAACGGTCAGCTGGATTTCCTTTTTAAAACATAATCTTCTTAAGGCAGTAGTATCCTCAGAATTTAAACCGGAAATATCAGTAATATAAAAATATTCGTTGTTAGTTAACTGTTTCTTTAATGAATCAATAAGCTGATTTTTTTCTTCTTTTCTCATAATATTTTCTTTTGTAGGTAACAGAAAATTATGTGGTTATTGATTTAGATTCAATCTGAATTCCCGGACTCATTGTACTTGACATGTAAATACTTTTAATGTAAGTACCTTTTGAAGCAGAGGGTTTTAGTTTGATAATAGTTTGTAATAATTCTTTTGAATTGTCAATAATTTTTGTGTTTTCAAATGAAGCTTTACCAATTGAATTGTGAATTATTCCAAACTTATCAACTTTAAAGTCAATTTTACCAGCTTTAACTTCTTTAACTGCTTTTCCAACATCCATTGTAACGGTTCCGGTTTTTGGGTTTGGCATAAGACCTCTTGGTCCTAATATCCTACCCAAAGCACCAACTTTAGGCATTATGCTTGGCATGGTAATTACAACGTCGATATCGGTCCATCCGTTTTTAATTTTTTGAATGTATTCATCAAGACCATAATAATCAGCTCCAGCTGCTTTAGCTTCTTCTTCTTTATCGGGGGTGCACAAAACCAAAACCCTGATGGTTTTTCCTGTACCATGGGGTAAAGTAACTGTGCCTCTAACCATTTGATTAGCTTTACGCGGGTCAATACCTAAGCGTATATCTATATCAACTGAAGAATCAAATTTTGTGTAAGTAATATTTTTAACAACATCAACAGCTTCGGTTAATGTATAAATTTTACTTTTATCAAATTTTGTTAAAG
>JADFUO010000259.1 GCA_015222115.1 Bacteroidota bacterium
AAATCTATAAACGAACAACAAAATACACTTTTGATTTTTTCAAAAATGCTTTAATGATAAGCACTCCCGATAAAGATTTTAACGAGGGGTATCGTTGGGCATTAATAGGTTCCGACCGGTTTTTCGTTAACACTCCCGGACTTGGTAAATCATTGGTTGCGGGTTATTCAACATCCAATACAGGATGGTGGGGCGGACACAAGATAAGCGGAAGACCCGGATACGGCTGGTATTTTGGAAGAGATGCCGAATGGAGCGGTTTCGCTTTACTTGATTACGGCGACTTTGATAAAGTAAAATCCATACTCAAAACATTTAATAAATTCCAGGACCTGAACGGCAAAATTTATCACGAAATGAGCACTTCGGGGGTAATTCATTATGATGCTTCTGATGCCACACCGCTTTATATTATACTTGTTGGTAGATATCTTAAATATTCAGGCGACATTGAATTTATCAGAAAAAGCTGGCACAACATCAAAAAAGCTATTGATTTCTGTTTTTCAACCGATACTGACGGTGACCACTTAATTGAAAATACAAACGTTGGTCACGGCTGGGTTGAAGGCGGCAGCTTGTTCGGTTCTCATTCATCACTCTATCTTGTTGCTTGTTGGGCTGCTGCCCTTGACGAAGCTGGCTACATGGCTGAAAATCTCGGTTTCAACGAGCTTGTTTCTAAATATAAAACAGAAGCCGAAACAGTTAAAAAAATCATTAATGAGGATTTCTGGAATACGGAAAATAATTTCTTTTATCATGGGAAATTTAAAGATGGAACATATCATACTGAACCAACGATTTTAGCTGCTATTCCTTTATATTATAATTTAGTTGATTCGAGCAAGGTTTCACCGGTTTTGAGCAAATATGCAGGAAATAATTTTACATCCGACTGGGGCTCAAGAATTGTAGGCGAAGACAGTCCTTTATTTCATCCCGAAGGTTATCATACAGGTAGTGTTTGGCCTTTATTTACCGGCTGGACCGCTTTAGCAGAATACAACAATGGAAATTATCTACAGGGATTTTCTCATGTAATGAATAATCTTCTGGTTTATAAAAGCTGGGGATTGGGATATGTTGAAGAAGTTTTAAATGGCAGGGTTTATGAGCCATCCGGAGTGTGTCATCATCAGTGCTGGTCCGAAACAATGGTGCTGCAACCGATTATTGAAGGTATGCTCGGCATTGAACCTGATGCCATGAAAAACAAATTAAGCTTCTCCCCTCGCCTGCCTGTGAACTGGAATTTTATTAATGTTGAAAATATTAAAGTTGGTGACAATATTTTAAACTATAAAATGATTCGTTCAAAAAATAAAACCAAATATATTTTTAATCACAATGGCGATAAAGAGCTGATATTGAATTTTTCACCTTCTTTTCCGCCCTTAACAAAAATCAGAGATATTAAAATAAACGGAGTTTCGGAAAACACCGGGAAAACCATAAATAATAACTTTGTAATTTTTCAATTACCTGATTTTTATATAAAAGATTCATTATATATTGAAATATTTCATTCAAACGGGATTTCAGTATTGCCAGTTATTTCAAATCCCAAGCCCGGTTATAAATCCGAAGGATTAAGAATAATTTCAACTGATTTCAAAAACAATGAATACACAATATATCTTCAGGCAAAAAGTGGCTCTGCACATATTATTCAATTATATGTTCAGGATGAAAATATTATAAAAATTATAAACTGTAAAATTCTTGATATTAAAAATAAGATATATCAAATTGAAGTTGATTTTGAGGAAAGCGATATAAAGTATTTGGATAAATCAGTTAACATATATTTAGGAAGATAGACATAGAAGGCTGAGGCTGAGGCTAAGGCTAAGGCTGAGGCTCCATACGGACTTCTTTCAGTCGTAAGGCTGAGGAGTGAAAAATTGTAAGCGTTCACAAAACGCTGAAATTGGAAATCCATACGGACAAGTTTAGAAATTAGAAAAAAATGAAAAGAGTTTACGAATTAGAGGTTTACCCCGTTGGATACTTAATATGTTGGTGATAACTCATTATTAAAAGTTATTATCCTACGGGGTTTACAAACTATCGGAA
>JADFUO010000260.1 GCA_015222115.1 Bacteroidota bacterium
AGGTTTGTGGAGTTATCAATCCGTTTATTTTTCAAAATATGGCACATTAAAAAACACTTGTTGCCAATTAATAAACACTTCACAAGCTGGTTACAGTGTTAAAGAGTTGGATCAGATTCTTCAGGTATCAGTACGATTACCGGTATTGAACTTATTTAAAGAAGGTAAATTGTTTAGGGCACCATTTGGTGGAGAAGATGTTTATTTTTCAAGTGATAAACAATTGATGAAGCAACAATCCATCATTCGTGAATCGCAGTATACCAATAAGGTATTCACAGTAGGAAAGTTATCCACTCAGGTAATTACAGATGAATTGAAGGCAGCCATTATATTGTTTTACAGCACTTTAAATGAGAAGCAAAGAAGGTTGTATGCAGGACTTGAGGCTATTAAAATTGGTTATGGCGGAGACAAGCTAATTGCCCAATTATTTAACATAAATCAGGAAACCGTCAGTAAAGGCAGGCAGGAATTAGTATCGGGAAATTTTGAAAAACAAGGAGTGAGAAAACCGGGTTCAGGACGACCGGAAATAAAAAAAAACGCCAGACATAATACATCAAATCGAAAAACTACTGGAAGAAGATACAGCGGGTGATCCAATTACCGGTTTAAAATGGACCCGGAAAACTATTCGTAAAATAGCTGATGCACTAAGAAAAACAGGTATTAATGTGAGTCCAAATACAGTCAGTAAATTATTAGCAGAGATGGATTATTCATTAAAAATCAATTATAAGAAAATAGAATCAAACCCTAAAAAAGTTACTCCTGAATCTCGACAAAAAAGAGACTGTCAATTTAAATATATCAGCCAAATGCGAAGCTTATTCCAGCAACAAAATAATGCAATAATAAGTACAGATGCCAAAAAAAGAGAATTGGTCGGGAACTTTAAAAATAACGGTTCCACCTGGTGTCGAATATCAATTCCGGTAAACGCTTACGACTTTAAATCATTATCCGAGGGAGTATTTATACCCTATGGTATTTACGATGTGGTACAAAACACAGGTTTAGTTGTTGGTGGCATATCTTATAATACCAGTGAATTTGCAGTTAATACTATTTGTAGGTGGCTAAACTTTGAATTGAAAAGTCGAGAAACACCTATTAAATCTCTTTTAATACTAGCAGATGGAGGGGGGAGTAATGGTTCAAAAAATAGACTTTGGAAATTATCAATTCAAGAAAAACTATGTAACCAATATGGAATGAGTGTAACGGTTTGTCATTATCCACCCGGAACATCAAAATATAATCCAATTGAACATCGAATGTTTAGTGAAATAAGTAAGAACTGGGCAGGAAAACCTCTTGCCAGTTACGAAACAATTTTAAAATATATAAGCACAACAAAAACTTCTTCTGGATTGACTGTAAAAGCTTGTATTGATCAAACGATTTATGAAAAAGGTATTAAGATTTCAGATGAAGAAATGAAAAAAATTAACATGAATAAACATGACGTTTTACCAGAATGGAACTATACAATATTTCCATCATAGAATCGGAAATTATTTTTGAGCAAGCACATAGTCGCATGCGGGACAATACATACT
>JADFUO010000261.1 GCA_015222115.1 Bacteroidota bacterium
AATATTTGCAGCTCCCTCAGGACCCATAACAGCAATTTCTGCGGAGGGCAAGGCAAAAACAAAATCTGCTTTTAAATGATGTGAACACATTGCAATATATCCACCTCCATAAGCTTTTCTAAGAATAAGAGTTATTTTTGGAACAGTGGCTTCGGAATATGCATAAAGTATTTTAGCTCCATGCCTGATAACTCCTGCATGTTCCTGATCAACGCCAGGCAGATATCCCGGTAGATCAACCAAAGTAACCAAAGGAATATTAAATGCATCACAATATCTAATAAATCGTGCTGCTTTATCAGATGAATCAACATCCAAAACACCTGCTAAATATAATGGCTGATTTGCCACAAATCCAACTGTTTCTCCACCCAAGCGTGCAAAACCTATAACAATATTAGGTGCAAATCTTTCCTGAATCTCCATAAATTCCGAATCATCACAAACTGCTTTAATAACATCTCTAACGTCATAAGGTTGTCTTGGATCCGTGGGTATAACAGAATCAATCTTATATTTTTTGGATTTGGGAGCTTTTTTCGGGAACGAATCAGCTTTTTTCTTGTTACTCCATGGAATAAAACTGATAAGTTGTTTTATCTGGTCAAAACATTCCTGTTCGCTTTCAGCATAAAAATGTGCATTACCGGTAATTTCCGAGTGAACAAGTGCACCACCGAGTTCTTCCATTGAGATTTCTTCGCCAAGAACGGTTTTTATAACTTCCGGTCCGGTGATAAACATTTTAGAAATTTTGTCAACAACAAACACAAAGTCAGTTAAAGCCGGAGAATAAACAGCACCACCGGCGCAAGGACCTAAAATAACAGATATTTGCGGTATAACGCCTGATGCCTGTGTGTTTCTGTAAAATATCTCCCCGTATCCGGCGAGTGAATTAACACCTTCCTGAATGCGTGCACCACCTGAGTCATTTATCCCGATCAAAGGAACCTTCAATTTCATGGCATGGTCCATTATTTTGGTGATTTTTTTTGCATGCATATATCCTAAAGAACCTCCTGCAATGGTAAAATCCTGGGCATATATACAAACTGGATGCCCGCTCAATATTCCTGTACCTGTAATTACACCATCACCCGGAAGGTATTTTTTATCCATGTCAAAATCTTTAGCTGCATGCTCAACAAAAAGATCATATTCATAAAACGTCTTTGGATCAAGAATAGCAATTATTCTTTCTCTCGCCGTAAGTTTTCCAATTGCTTTTTGTTTTTCAATGGCTTTTGAACCACCTCCTTTCAAGGCATCGCGCATTCTTCTTCTTAAATCTGAGGATTTTCGTTTTACGGGCTTATCGGAAGATTTTTGTTTATCTGGCATATCTGAATGTTTTATTATTACAAAAATAATGTATTATCAGTAAAATGCAATAATAAATTAAGTGCTATATTGCTAAAGTCCTGTAATTATTGACATTATATTTAAATAAATTTATTAACTTTGCGTTATATTTTTTTAAACATTTATAAAATCATTATCAGGTGAAAAAATATTTATTGTCCACACTCATTATTTTTTGC
This sequence comes from Bacteroidota bacterium, assembly GCA_015222115.1. Taxonomy (GTDB): domain Bacteria; phylum Bacteroidota; class Bacteroidia; order Bacteroidales; family JADFUO01; genus JADFUO01. The sequence goes on from JADFUO010000261.1 coordinate 1,545, forward strand.
ATTGCATTACAAACACCGGCACAGATAAGCACAAGTGATTCTTCAACCACTGTTATGATGTTTAGCGCATTTTATGGTTATCAATTTCCGGGAGGTGATATGAAAAACCGTTTTGGCAGTAATTCGGATATCGGTGCGGGTTTTCAGATTAAAACCAAAAGCAACTGGATTACAGGTGTGGATTTTAATTATCTTTTTGGAAACACTGTAAAAAACCAAAGTTCATTACTTAGTATGTTAATAACAAGTAATGGAGAAATTATCGATGCTAACGGAACATACGGAATTTATCAATTATTTGAAAGGGGAATATTCTTATCCGCCAAATTCGGAAGGCTTTTTCCATTGTTTGGGCCTAATCGCAATTCAGGAATTATAATTACAGCTAGTATCGGATATCTGCAACATAAAATCCGAATTGATGTTGAAAATAATACTATTCCTCAATTAGATGGTGACTACAAAAGAGGATACGACAGGTACTCAAACGGTATTGCCTTTAGTGAATTTATCGGATATATGTATTTGGGTAATAATAGACTTATCAGTTTTTTTGCCGGATTTGAATTCATACAGGGATTCACTGAAAACCGCCGGGATTTTAATTTTGATGAAATGAAAAAAGATGATTCAAAACATTTTGATCTCCTGTCGGGTATCAAAGTGGGTTGGATAATTCCACTCTATGGTCGCACTTCCCAAAAATATTATTACCACTAAATCAAATGATGTAATGGCTTTTCTTTATAATCTTGCAATTTACGGATATTATTTCCTTATTTTAATTGTTTCTTTATTTAATAAAAAAGCAAGACAATGGATTAAAGGTAGAAAAAATTTATTCAACCATATAAAAACAGCAATTGGAAAAGAGCAGAACATCGTATGGTTTCATAGCGCTTCACTTGGCGAATTTGAACAAGGCAGACCCGTAATTGAATCTTTTCGGGAAAAATTTCCAAAGCATAAAATTTTACTTACTTTTTTTTCGCCTTCAGGATTTGAAATAAGAAAAAATTACACAAGTGCTGATTATATTTTTTACCTGCCGATTGATACAAGAAAAAATGCTAAAAAATTCATAAAAATCATTAAGCCAAAACTGGCTTTTTTTATTAAATATGATTTTTGGTATAATTATATTGATGCTTTATCAGAAGCTAATATTCCAATCTTTTTTATTTCAGCAATTTTCAGGAAGGAACAACACTTCTTTAAATGGTATGGTGTTTGGTTCAAAAAAAATCTGAATAAAATTTCTTATTTTTTTGTTCAAAATAATGAATCCGAAAATTTGCTTAATTCAATTGGAATAAAAAATGTTTTGGTTAGCGGCGATACACGCTTTGACAGGGTGTTTTCCCTTGCACAACAAAAAAAACCTTTCCCTTTAATTGAACAATTCAAACAAAATTCCGAAGTTTTCCTTGCGGGAAGCACATGGCCACCTGACGAGGAACTGATCCTTGATTTAATAAAAAGCAATTTACATGATCTGAAGTTTATTATCGCCCCCCACGAAACTCATAAAGAGAGGATTGACTCTCTTGTAAAAAATATAAATACCAAAGTTTTAAGATATTCAGAAGCTACTGATAAAAATATTAATGAAGCGGATATCTTAATAATTGATTCTGTCGGGATTCTTGCTCATCTTTACCAATATACAACTATAGCATATATTGGTGGTGGTTTCGGAGTTGATATTCATAATATCCAGGAGCCGGTAACTTTTGGGAAGCCGGTAATTTTCGGACCAAAATTTCAAAAGTTTCAGGAAGCAAGGGATTTGGTTGAACTCGGCGGGGCATTCAGTATTTCAAACAT
>JADFUO010000262.1 GCA_015222115.1 Bacteroidota bacterium
GTTTAAATTATAATCGGGTTTAGGAATTTCAAGTTCGTCAAAAAATATTTTTGACATGTTTATGTCATAGTGTTGCCCTGTATGAACAAAAATTTCGCTGATCTGGTCGGAGAATTTATTTCTGATCGCCCTGCTTATTGCTGCGGCTTTTATTATTTGCGGGCGTGCACCGATTATTGTTATTATCTTAATCATACACTAACGTTTATTGAACTGATTGGCATTATAGCATATTTTCATCGGCAAAGCTATAATATTTTTCGTCACCAATAATTAAATGGTCAAGAACACTGATGTCAAGCAATTTTCCTGCATCAACAAGTTTTTTTGTAAGTTTTAAATCAGAGTCGCTTGGTTGTATGTTTCCCGATGGATGATTATGACTGAGAATTATTGAGGTGGCATTATTTTCCAGGGCCAGCTTGAAAATTTTTTTCGGGTCAGCTACCGTACCTGAAATACCGCCTTCGCTGATGTTGATCTTTTTGATAATTTTATTAGCCTTGTTTAAAAGTAACATCCAGAATTCTTCGTATTGTGAGTCAGATAAAATACCTTGAAATACTTCAAAGGCATCGCGACTGCTTGTTATTTTTTCTTTTTCAAGAACGTCCTCGCTTCTTCTGCGTTTACCGAGTTCAAGAGCAGCAATTATACTTATTGCCTTGGCTTGGCCTATTCCTCTGAACTTTATCAGGTCGGTTACCGAAAGTTTTGAGAGTTCTATAAGGTTGTCGTTTGAAAAATTTAAGATTTTTTTTGCAAGGTCAACTGCAGATAATTCCCTGCTGCCCGAACCGAGAAGAATAGCAATAAGTTCGGCATTACTCAACGAATGTTTGCCTTTTAATAAAAGTTTTTCCCTGGGACGGTCATCTTCCGCCCAGTTTTTTATTGAGGTTCTTTCTTTATAATCAGCCATAAATATTTAGATAAGTGTAAAATTGAGAGAGCTAAGATAAGAAAATAAAATAATAATACTCATCCGATGACTTCAAGTCATCGGATGAGTATATAAGTCATCAGATAAGTATGTATAGTTTACAGGCTTTCAGTCTTTTAACCATAAAAAAAGTCTCTCCTTTAATAGAAGAGACCTTTAAAAACCTTTAATACTTTTTATAATGAACTAACTTGCTTAGTCAATTTTGATTTTAAGTTTCCTGCTTTGTTTTTGTGGATTATTGATCTTTTTACCAATTTATCAATCATTGAACAAATTTCAGGAAGTTTTTCAGTGGCTTCTTTTTTATCTTTTATCGTTCTGAAATTTTTTAATGCATTACGCATGGTTTTTGCATGAAACCTGTTGCGTAATCTTCTCTCATAGCTTGATCTTATTCTTTTTATTGCGGATTTATGATTTGCCATATTTATTCAGATGTTTATTTATTTTAAAGAATTTTTGGGGGTGCAAAATTAATTAAATATCTTATATAAAAAAACTATTATTCAAAATATTTATGATTAGATAATAATATTCACATCCCATGTTCCCGGTTTTACTATTTCAAATTCGAGGATATATTCATATATTTGAGTATTTAACTTATTTGGTGCAGAGAATTTTATAATTCCTTTGAATGGAAATTCAACATTTTCAAACCCAAAAATACTACCGAGATATATGTCATTTCCACTGTCATATAATAATCTTAAGTTATTAACTCCCATTCGTGTACCCATACGGGTGATTATAACATAGATTGTGTTTCCTTCATCTAATTTTTTCATAAAAGAGATCCTGTCAATATTTCTTTTATCAAAAACGCGGTAATTTATTTCGCGGCGGTTTTCCCCAATATACCTGTCTCCTTTCCAATATCCTTCCAATGTACTGTCTTGGTCATTAATAAAAAATACAAATTTCCCGAATCCTTCCTTTTTGCCTTTTTTCCAATACCCTTCATAATAACTGTCGTTTTCCCAGGTATATTTTCCTTTTCCGCTGGGATAACCTTTTTTGAAATTTCCCTTATAGGTGTCTATGCCTTCAGCTAATCCCTGTCCATGAGCAAATCCCTTTTTACATTCACCTTTATAGATGTCTGAAATTGCCGGCACTAATACTTTACATGTTGTTTCCTGTGAAAATACTGAATATGTTTGTGAAATGATCAATGCTGCAACAAGAGCATAGTTAAAAAGATGTTGTGATAAATTAATTTTATTCATCTGTTTATATTTTTGTAGGTAATTTATTTTCTGCTACTTATAATTTTTAGAAAAATTCATGTTCAGAAATTAGAAATCCATCCATACGGACTTCCATTTGGTCGTACGGACAAGTTTGGATATTTGAAATTAGGCTGTTAAAATA